>NZ_JBIARB010000002.1:158427-238418 GCF_042889545.1 Streptomyces sp. NPDC002574 | reverse complement strand
CGGGGCCGCGCCGGCCGCCCCCCCCCCCCCGCCCGCCCCCCCCCCCCCCCGCCCCCGGGGGCGGGGGGGGGGGGCGCCCCCCCCCCCCGGGGGGGGCCCCCCCCCCCCCCCCCCTCGGGGGGGTCACTTCAGGCCGAAGGCCCGGGTGACGGTCTGGGTGATGCCGCCGCCGTTGCGCTGCTCGGCGGTGACCCGGACGGACACGTAATCCGCGCGGGCCGGCGCGTGCAGCAGCGTCTGCCAGGTGCCCTTGATCTCCTTCATCTCCTGCGGGCGCCAGGACTTTCCGTCGTCGTAGGACACTTCGAGCCTGACCGAGGAGATCGCGTCCTTGGCCGCGTCACTGCCGGCGACGGCGGGCGTGACGGAGAAGGCCGACGTGCGCTTCGCCCGTCCCGCGAGGTCCACGTCCGTGCCGTAGTCGAGTTGGGCCAACGGCAGCGCCTGGTCGTCGGCGTTGCCGGAGAGGAAGGTCCACTCGGTGTGCGTCGCGGTGGAGTAGGGGGTGAAGTCGGTGTTCCCCTGCGTGTCCGCGACGAGCCGGTACGGGAGCTTCTCCGGTGCCAGGTCGCCCACCCCGAAATCGGGGCGTGGCCCGTTCTGCGCCAGCAGCCGGTCCCCCTGGTAGAGCGCGAAGCTCCGCGACATCATGCCGGTGTCGCCGCTGTGGGCCGATCCCCCGTCGCCGAACCCGGCGATCATTCCGCCCATGGCGTTGCCGACCCGGTGCGGGACCTCGAAGCCGAGCATCCGCGGCCGGATGACGGGGCCGAACCAGCGCTCGTTGTGCACGCTGCCCGGCCGGTAGCCCACGATGTCGGTGAAGGTCGACCAGCCGTCGACGGTCGCGTACTGCTGCCACTTGACGCCGTCTCCGGCGGAGACCCAGTCGGTACGGTGCCCCGGGGCCACGGGCTCCCTGGGGAACGGCGGGACCCGCACCGACCCGTACACCGCGTACGGGTAGGCGGCCGGCCAGTACTCGTACGACGGGCTGTCCTCCCGGCTCTCGACGACCTGCTTGCCGGCGGGCGGGGCGAAGTCGTTCTCGATGCGTGCGAGGCTGCCCGGATCCGTGGCCGCCGAGGGGTCCTCCGGCACACCTCCCTGGTGGTAGTCGGCCAGGTCGTACAGGTACTTGGGCGAGGGATGGGCCTCGACGGCCAGTCTCGTCCCGGCCCTTCCCGCTGACCTGATCCTCTTGATCAGGGCTTCGCCCTCGTCCGTGGTGAGCGAGGCGACCGGGAGCGGACCGGTCGTCGTACCGTCCGGGTCGCCGTACCAGTCGCTCCCCCGGCCGTCGCCCGCGCCGGCCACCAGGAGCATCGCCGCGCCCGCGGCACGCGCCGCGGCGGCCTGGTCGGTGGGCGCCACCGCCGCGCTGCCGCGGACGACCACGGCCTTGCCGCGCGCGGACAGTCCGGCGTAGTCGGCGGGCGTGCCGTCGCCGGCGAAGACGGCGTCGACGTGCGCGGTGCCGTCCCGGAACGGGCGGGATCCCGGCTGCACCAGCAGCGTGTCGTCGAGACTGCGGCCGCCGTAGGTGATCCTCAGCGGGGTCTGCTCGGCCCGGATCCGGGTGGTGAAGACAAAGCTGCCCTTCTTCACCTTGCCCTGGGTCGGCAGGGCCCACAGGCTGTCGTAGGCGGCGGAGGGCAGCAGGATCTCGTGCAGGGCCTGCGAGTCGGCCGGGGCCGGCTTGTTCGAGGTGAAGGAGCGGAACAGGTCGATCCTGCTGGTGGTGACGGACGTGGGCTCGGGGGTGGCCACCTTGACCTGGCGTATGCGCGACGCGTCGAGTTCGACGGTCCGGTCGGCCTTCAGGTCGAGCTCGGGAACGGTCAGCACCGCGAATCCCAGGGAGTGCGGGCCGTGCTTCCCCTCCACGTCCAGCGTCGAGACGACCGTGTAGGAGCCGGGGGCCCAGCGGCTGGTGAGCGTGCCGTCCGGGACCCACAGGACGGTCGTCCTCCCGTCGGCGCCGGTGATCTCCACCTCGCCGCTGACGGGCTTGCCCGACCGGTCCTTGAGGTGGACGGTCAGGGCGTACTTCTCGGACTCGACGGACAGGCCCACGGCCGTGTGCACGGCACCGGCCGACGAACGCGCGGTGACCTGGGCGGCGTACTGGCCGGCGGCCAGCCCCTTCGGGTCCGCCACGAGGCCGACCGTCGAGGATCCGCGCGCCGGGACCGTCACGCGGTCGGCGGCGAGGGTGAACACGCCCGCGGGCGAGGTGCCTCGGTCGGTCGAGAGCCGCAACGTGACGGGGCGGTCGGTGGTGTTGGTGTAGGTGATCTGCCGCGTGACCGGCTGCGGCTGCTTGCCGGGCGACCAGGCGACGAGTCCGGCGTCCACCGATCCGGTCGCGACGACCTGGTCCCGCAGGTACGCCGCGGCCACGTCCAGCCGGCCGGTGCCTGCCTGGTAGGGGCTGTAGTCGGGGGTCGGCGCGCTGGTGCTCATCAGCGCGTCCTTGATCTGCTGCCCGGTCCACGCCGGGTGCTTCTGGGCCAGCAGGACGGCCGCACCGGCGACATGCGGCGCCGCCATGGAAGTGCCGCTGTCGGAGCGGTAGTAGCCCTCACCACCGTCGTTCATGTACTGGGAACGCGCCGCCAGTACGTCCACGCCGGGGGCCGTCAGGTCGGGCTTGAGGGCGTCGTCGTTCAGGCGGGGTCCGGCGCTGGAGAAGTCGGCGAGGTGGTCGGAGGCGTCCACCGCGCCGACGGTGAGCGCGGCGTCCGCGGTTCCCGGCGCGCTCACGCTGTAGGGGCTGTTGCCGCTGTTGCCCGCGGCGATGACGAACAGCGCGCCCGTCTCGGCGCTCAGCCGGTTCACCGCCTGGCTCAGCGGATCGTCCTGGGTGTGCCATGCCGGCGTGCCCAGGCTCATGTTGATCACCTTGGCGTGCTCGGTCCGCGCCGCCCACTCCATGCCCGCGATGATCCCGGATATCGCACCCGAGCCGTTGTCACCGAGGACCTTGCCCACGATCAGCTCCGCGCCGGGAGCGACACCGCGCTCCTTGCCGTCGGAGGCCGCGCCGGTCCCGGCGACGGTGGAGGCGGTGTGGGTGCCGTGGCCGTTCCGGTCGAGCACGCCGTCACCCGGGACGAAACTTCGGGACGCCACAAGACGGTCGACCAGATCCGGGTGGGTGGCGTCCACCCCCGAGTCCAGCACCGCGACCCGTACCCCGGCGCCGGTACCGCCCGCGGCCCAGGCCGCGGGAGCGCCCACCTGGGCGGTGCTGTCGGCCAGGTCCGCCTCCGCCTTGCCGTCCAGCCACACCGTGTCCACACCGGCGGCGAAGGACGGCGCGGGCTCAGCGGTCCGCGCGGTCGGCCTCAGGGCTTTCTCGTCCTGCCCTCCCGAGCCGGAGCCGGAGCCGGTGCCGGTGAGGGCGGACCAGAACGCGGCGGCCTTCGACCGTTGGGCGCGAACGGCCGCTCCGTGGACGGAGGGAAGGGTCAGGGTGGTCTTCGCCCCCGGCAGTGCGTCGTCGGAGGTACCGCTCGTGCGGGCGGACGCGACATCGGCGTGGGTGATGATCAGGGGCAGCGCACCGGCGTGGGCGTCGTCGTAGCCCTGGGCCACCAGCCGCGTGACGTTGAAGAGCTGCTTGTCCAGCCGGCCGGTCGCGATGTACGCCATGGCCTCGTCGGGGTACACGAATGTGTCGCCGCCCTCGCCGACCACACGCACCGACCCCCGGGCGCCCGGCGCACGCTCGACATCGAGCACGGGGGCACGCCCGCCCGCACTCTGAGTCACCGTCACCCTGTCCCCGGTGATCAACGTCACCGTGACCGGCGGACGCTGAGCGCCGCCCGTCCCGGCCGAGGACCCGGCGGCGGCAGGCAGGACCGGGGCAACGCCGTAGGCCACCCCGGGGGTGGCCAGGGTGACGGCGAGAACCGCGGCAACCGACGCCGCGGATCTTCGGGCAAAAGGAACTCGCACATTGCCTCCAGAGTTGACCATGGTCCGCATCCGACCATCCCCGGAGAGGAAATGTAAAGCCCTTGAACTAATAACTTCCATGGCCGTAACATGCGTCAGCCGAATACTGGACAACCCAGGCCACAACGGCACTTGACCACTCAGAACATCCCCGGGCCGAGCGTGATGTCGCGCCGCCGGGCCCCCCGGGCCAATTCCCGCATTTCCCCGTGCCGCGGGATTCCGAGGATTTAACACCTACGGAACAGGGCGGTGACCGCGGCTCTGCAGGATCCGAAGAAGACGAAATCGACCCAGAGGAACCCGCGAAGCCCAGGACCACCCGGCGAAGCCGTCGACAGGCCGGCTGCGGGACGAGGCACGGGCGCGAACGGTCGCCCCTCAGGCGCCAGGGAGACGGCGAAGGCAGCAGCCTTGGCCCCGGAAGTCCGAAGTTCGAGCGGAAAGTCCCCTCGACGTGCGTCCGTTCGGCGGGCGTGTCACCCAACCATCGTCCTTTCGCCGCCCTCCTACAAGTGGGGAAGCGCTTCGTCGTCGCGGGCCTCTCGGCGCTGCTCCAGCCAGAAGAGGTAGCCGCGCAGGTAGGTCTCCAGACCGTCATCGATGTAGGCGATGAAGTCCCGATGCCCCTGAGCGGCGTCGTGATAGTGGCCGAGGTAGCGCGGGTCGGAGTTGAAACCCCAGTGAGGATGGGTGTTCGCACCCCAGTCGGCGGCTATGGCAGCAGCCCATTCCCGCACGCGGACTCGGTCCCGCCACCAGTCACGGACGGAGTCCACCGTCCAATGTTCGTCACCGTCCCAGTTGTACCCACGGTACAACTCCATCCTGCAACCGCGGATCACGGCCGCGGTCTCGTGCTCGTCCACCGGTTGGCGATAGATGAACTCGAAGCCGAAGCCGCGGCCCAGATCGTCGTCATAGGCGATATGACCGGGAGCGTCCAGCCGGCCAGTGGCCATGCTGTCGGTTTCACCGGCATAGAAAGGGCCTGGAACATTACGCCAGTTCCGTTGTTCCCACGCGCCCGTGAAGAGTTCCTCCGCATGCTCCCCGAGGCTCTCCATCACCTGTCGAGCCGTGGGTAGCGGATTCCAATAGCCAGTCACAGTCCCATCCTGCCCGGCTCCGATGGGCTTGCCGGCCAAAGGGCGGGCAGTACACCAGCGCCCGAAGCCGCCAAGCGATCACCGGTTGCCCGCACAACAGCTCATGATCCATGGCGGCGTCACCCGCTGGGACGCCATCGGAACCAGTAGTCGAGGCCGTCGGCCCGGTAGCGAGCGCCGTCGTCGAACCGCAGCTCCCCCACCAGCCGTCGCGCGTCGACCGGCGCCCTGAGTTGCGCTTCGCCCCAGGTCCGAGCTACAAGCGCAGGGTACCGGCGAGTGGCTGCCAGCGGGGGCGGTCCTCCCGGAAACCTGCTGATCAGCCTCAGGAATCGAGCGAAACACCCCCTGGTAGGGTGCGCCGACGCCTTCGGTCAAGCAGTTCCAAGTCACCTTCGACTGTGCGGAACCCGAGCGACTCGCTCGCTTCTGGTGCGAGGTGCTGGGGTACCAAGTGCCGCCGCCACCGTCGGGGTTCGCCACATGGGACGAGTTCCACCGCTCCCGGGCCCCCGAGGATCGGGGTTCATGGTTCGCCTGCGGGGATCCCACGGGCGTGGGCCCACGACTGTACTTTCAGCGCGTCCCCGAAGGGAAGGTCGCCGAGAATCGGGGGCACCTCGACGTGAGGGTCGCCACCGGACTCGCGCGCGAAGAGCGCCTGGCCGCGCTCGAGGCCGAATGCGCACGACTGATCCCGCTCGGCGCGGTCCGCACGCGACTGCTGTACGAGGGCAATGACGCGTGCATCGTCATGCAGGACATCGAGGGCAACGAGTTCTGCCTCGACTGAGCGACCTCCGAGGCATCGCCGAGTGGAGGAGCCCGGCAGGCAGACGCAGGCGAACACGGAGATGGCCGAGAAGTCGCCCACTCCCCTCATGCTGTTCCGTGATGAAGGCCTGGGCTGATCATGCCGGGGCGCAAAGGGGAGTGCGCGGAGCCGTCACCGGATGCTTCCGGAACGGTGCAGGGCGAGGGCCCTACGTGCTCCCCGGCCCGTGCGCCCGGACCTCGCGCACTGCGAGACCGTCCAATTGGCGGTCGTGCACCCCGCTGAGCAGGAGTAGCGACAGCACGGCGCCGATGAGGGCGCAGAACATGTCCCACTGGGTGTCCCAGACGTCCCCCTGGGTGGCAAGGAAAGCGTCCGCGGCGTCGCCACCGATCAACGAGGCCCACCACTCGAGCAGCTCGAAGAACGCGCTGAACGCCATGCAGGCGCAGACGGTGAGCGGCGCGAGCCACCGGCTGCCGCGGAGCGGAGAGGTGCGGACGAGAATCTCGCGGACCAGCACGGCGGGCACGAAGCCCTGCATCAAGTGGCCGATCCGGTCGAACGGGTTGCGCGACAGGTCCAGGCCGTCGCGCAACCACTCACCCAACGGCACCTGGGCGTAGGTGTAGTGACCGCCGACGGACAGGACGACGGCGTGCAGCGCCAGAAGGGCGCAAAGCAGTCCGGTCAGCGGGAACCGGCGCCGCAGGACGACCGCCAGCGGCAGCCCGATCATGACCCAGAAAGTCTCCAGAATCCACGTGCCGCGTTCACGCGGATGAATTCCGGAAAGCACCAACGCCGCACACACAAGGATCAAAGCGGCATTCGGCGCCACCGGTCGGGCAGGCCGGACGGGAACGGGGACGTCTGTCATACGCCCAGAGTCGCAAGACCCGGCACGCGAACGCATGAGTACGACTACTCAACCGCGACAGGTATCAGCATCAGGTTCCACCGCCCAAGGCGACGCATCGCCCAGGACAGGCGCCGTGTCCACACAACTGCTGTCGCTTCTACGACAGCTGTCGGGATACCGACACCAACAGAACGGTCGCGGCCGGCCGAAACTCGCCATCGCGACCGCACCCCTCCCTGTTACGGCGACATGAAGCCGCAAGTGGCACGACCTGGGGGCGGTGGCCGAGCCGTGAACCCCTCACCGCTTTTCGGACAATGATCTCCGAACTGTGGACGGTGGATTGGGTGGCTGAAACGATCCCCTGGTCGTACGCACATTCGCAGCGTGCGACTTCGCCACGGAGGCACCGTCGCCTCCCGTCACCCCCTCCCCCGGCTGCACCCGGCCGGACTCAAGGAGCTGCACCAGTGACGCACAACCCCCCTGTCACGGGCGCCACTTCGCCACGGATCGCGCTCACTCGGCACCGCACGGCCGCCGTCGCCGCGACGGTCGCCCTGGCCGCCGCCCTCGTCACCGTCCTCCCGGCCGCCGGCGCGGTCGCCGCGCCCCGGGCGGCACACGACGCCGCGCACCAGCCCGCGCCGCCCCGGATATCCGCGTCGGCCCGGGCCGGCGCCGCGCCCCTGCGGCTCTCCACCGCGCAACACGCCGAACTACTGGACGAGGCCGCGGACACGAGCGCCGACACCGCACACGCGCTGCGGCTCGGCAGCGGCGAGAAGCTGCTGCCGAAGGACGTAGTCAAGGACGCCGACGGCACCGTGCACACCCGCTACGAGCGCACGTACCACGGACTCCCCGTCATCGGTGGCGACCTGGTGGTGCACCAGCAAGGCGCCACGCGGACCACCACGGAACCGACCGGCAGGATATCGCTCCCCACGTCGGTGGCCTCCGTGCCGGCCGCGCTGGCGAGGAAGTCGGCGCTGGCCTCCGTCGAGGAGGAGCGGGACCACGAGGCGAAGGCCACCGCCGCACCCCGGCTGGTGGTCTGGGCCGGAGGCGAGGGCAAGCCGCGGCTCGCCTGGCAGTCGGTCGTCACCGGCGTCCAGGACGACGGTACTCCGAGCAACGTCCAGGTGCTGACCGACGCCGCGACCGGCGAGGAACTGCAACACGCGGAGCAGATCAACGCCGGCACGGGGCAGAGCCAGTACAGCGGCCGCGTGCAGATCGGCACCGTCCGCGCCGGCGACCACTACGAGCTGACGGACCCGCAGCGCGGCGCCCACAGCACCTACGACCTGACCGGCGTCGGCGGCAACGGCACTCTCGTCACGGACGCCGACGACCAGTGGGGCGACGGCACCACCGCGAACCGCCAGACGGCCGCCGTCGACGCCGCCTACGGCCAGCGCAAGACCTGGGACTTCTATCACGACATGTACGGCCGCAACGGCATCGCGGACAACGGTGCCGGCTCGTACTCGCGCGTCCACTACGGCAGCAACTACGCCAACGCCTTCTGGGACGACGGCTGCTTCTGCATGACGTACGGCGACGGCCTGGACAACGCGCACCCGCTGACCGAACTCGACATCGCCGCGCACGAAATGACCCACGGCGTGACCGCCGCGACGGCCGGCCTGATCTACGAGGGCGAATCGGGGGGTCTCAACGAGGCCACCAGCGACATCATGGCCACGGCCGTGGAATTCTACGCCAACAACCCGTCGGACACCCCCGACTACACACTGGGCGAGCTCGCCGACGTACGCGGTACCGGCAGGCCTCTGCGCTACATGGACCAGCCCTCCAAGGACGCAGACCCGGTCAAGGGCACGTCCCAGGACTACTGGACACCGCAGACCAAGGACCTGAACGTCCACAACAGTTCGGGCGTCGCCAACCACTTCTTCTACCTGCTGTCCGAGGGCAGCGGCAAGAAGACGATCAACGGTGTTTCCTACGACAGTCCCACCTACGACGGCAAGCCGGTCGCCGGCCTCGGGCTGCACAACGCCACCAACGTCTGGTACCGGGCGCTGACCCGCTACATGACCAGCACCACGGACTACGCCGCTGCGCGGGTGGCCACCCTTCAGGCCGCCGCGGACCTCTTCGGCAGGTCCAGTGACGCGTACGAGGCGGTGGGCAACGCGTGGGCCGCGGTGAACGTCGGTCCTCGCTTCGTCAACCACATCGCCGTGGTGCCGCCGTCCACCCGGAACTCGGCAATGGGCGTCCCTGTCAGTCGGCAGATCGAGGCGGTCACCAGTCGTTCGGGCAGCTTGACGTACTCGGCGGCGAACCTGCCCACCGGCCTGTCGGTCAACCGCACGACGGGCCTGATCACGGGCACCCCGACGACCGCCGGCACCTTCGCGACGGTCGTCACGATCCGCACCTCGGCGGCGGAGACCCTGCCGGTGCCGTGGCAGTGGACCGTCCTGGCCTCCGGCGGCGACCACTTCGTCAATCCCGACCGGTACGACATCGGGGCATGGGCGACCACGGAGTCCCCGATCACCGTCACGGGCCGGCAGGGCAACGCGTCCGCCGCGGTCAAGGTCAGTGTGGACATGTACAAGGGGTGGATCGGCGGGCAGATCATCTGGCTGGTGGCGCCGGACGGCACCGCGTTCCTGGTGAAGGACTTCGTCTGGGACACCGGCAGCGAACTGCACGCCACCTACACCGTCGACGCCTCGACCGTGGCCGCCAACGGCACATGGAAGCTGCGGGTCCAGGACAACACCCCGTCGTTCCCGGGCAACGCCGCCGTGCCGGGCTACCTCGACGACTGGAGCCTGGACTTCTGACCGTCCTCCGCTCCGCCGCGTGCCGTCGCACCCCGCTTCATGGGGGTGCGACGGCACGCGCACGAGACCAGACGTTTTTCAGCCGGCGTACGCCTGCTCGTACAGGCTCCGCAACTGCGGGGTGGCCTCCGCCGTCGCGCCGCACAGGCTGACGCGGCCGTCATCCGCCGTGACCAGGTAGTGGTGGCCGGCGGCGAACTCCGCTCCGTTGAGGAGCTGGGCCAGGGTCGCGTCGCTGGTGAGCCGGACGGTGGCGGGTCCGGTGCCCTGGTACCAGCGGTCCACCCGGAGCTCGACCCGGTCGCCCTCGACCGAGGTCGCCGTGCCTTCGAACGCGATGTGGAAACCGCGCAGGAGGTCGGCGGTCACGGGGGCGCACTTCCCGGCAGGCGCGTCCGGGACGGCCAGGGTCAGGGCGGGAGCCGACGGGGTCGCCGCAGCCGACGGCTTGGCCTCCTGCGAGGTCACACCCCAGGCGATTCCTCCCACCACCACGAGCAGGGCCGCGCCCACCGCCACGGGGAGGAAACGTCGGCGGGACGTGCCCGCAGCAGGGGGCGTGGGCGGGGAAACGCGGGTGTCGGCGGTCACGGTGGCCTCCAGAAGAAGCTTGGGATCGGGGGAAGGCGCCTCGGATGTCCGTGCCGGGTCGATGGCCCTCATCCGGGCCAGCAGTTCGTCGTCGTTCACCCTCGGCTCCCTTCTTCATCCGTCCTCTGTCCGGCCCGCCGGGGATTCTTTCGTTCGAGCCGAGCGGCGATCTTCTTCTTGGCCCGGTGCAGCCGGATGCTCGCCGCGTTGGCGGTCAGCCCGGTCACCTGCGCGATCGCGCTCGGCGCCAGTCCCTCCCACGCCCACAGCCGGACGACCTCGCGGTCCAGCGCTCCCAGCATGCCCAGCGCTTGATGCAGTTCCAGGTGGTCCGGCTCCTCCTCGCGCGGTGGCTCGGCTGCCTGAGTCAGCCGTTCCACCAGCCGGAGCCGACGCCGCTCCGCCCGGCTCGCGTTGGCCAGACAGCCCCTCGTGACGCCGTAGCACCAGGGCAGCGCCTCGTCGGGATCGACGGAACCCTCCGCGTCGATCCCCGGCACGTCCTCCAGCCGGCGCCACAGCACCAGCATGGTCTCCGCGAACACGTCGTCGATCGCGGCGGCGTCCGCCCGCCGCCGCAGATACCGGTGCAGCGGCTCCGCCACCACACCCAGCAACGCCTCGAACCGAGCCTCCCGAACCGGGGACCGCTCCTGCACCAGCCTCAATTCCACACCTTCACCTGTCCGGCACCGCCCGCTTCCTTTCACGCTCGGCGGGGCGACGTCCCGCCGGCGCCGGAACCCAGGACGCTGCCCGACATCCCACCGCGGAGCACCTCATCCTCGCAGGTCACCGCGGTGCCGGCGGAACGGGGCCAGGCGGGCTCGCCCCGGTTCCCGATCCGCCCGGCGTCCGCACGGGGATCGCTCCTCGGGCATTCCTCCACGGACGGAGTTTCTCGGGGTTCCGCACCGCCCAGATGTGCCTGATCCGGTCCCCCGCGATGTCGAAGGCGAACACCGTCGCGATGTCGCCGTCCTGCCGCGCCACCAGGCCGGGCACACCGTTGACCGTGCACTCCAGGAACGTCGTGCGGTCGCCCGACACTCGGGCGATCTCGGCATAGGCATGTGCGATCCGGACGCCCCCGACGATCGCGTGCAGGTGGGTGACGGCCAGCCCGCCGCCGTCGGCGGTCGCGGTCGCGTCGGGGTCGAGCAGGCCGATCAGGGCCTCGATGTCCTTGGCCTCCCACGCACTCCTGAACCGCCTGACGATGCGGGCCTGCCCGGCACTCGGACCCGCCGGGGTCCGTGCGGTGCGGACGCGACGGCGGGCGGACGAGGCCAGTTGACGGCACGCCGCCGGTGTGCGGCCGACGATCTCGGCGACCTCGCCGAAGGGGTAGCGGAACACGTCGTGCAGGACGAACGCCACGCGCTCGGCCGGGGTCATCGCCTCGAGGACGACCAGGAAGGCCATCGTCACCGACTCGTCGAGAGTGACCCGATCGGCCGGGTCGGTCCCGCCCGCGCCGGAGCGCCCGGTCGTCCATTCCGTGGGCTCGGGGACCGGTTCGGGGATCCAGTCGCCCACGTACGTCTCGCGCCTGGCCCGCGCCGAGCCGAGCAGGTTCAGGCAGATGCGGCTCGCCACCGTCATCAGCCAGGCGCCGGGTTTCTCGATGGCCTGCTGCTCGCGTGCGGACATGGCGTACCAGCGGGCGTAGGTCTCCTGCACGACGTCCTCGGCGTCGGCGAGGGACCCCAGGAGCCGATAGGCGAGATTGATCAGCCGGCGCCGCTCGCTCATGATCGCGCCGAGGCCCGGATCGCTCTGCCGGCCGCCGGGCTCGGCTGTGGTGGTCATGGTCCAGCCGTCTCCCTCACTCGTTTCTGTGCCCCTGCCCGGTACGACGGAACAGCGCGCCGGAATGTGAGGCCGACGCGCCGCCTCACATTCCGCGGGGCCGCGTTGTCGTACCGGTCAGAACGGCGACACGACGGAGAGAGGACCCCGATGAACGACTTCCAGGCCATCGCTGACCGCGTCGAGATCGAGGCGCTGCGCGGCGAGTTCACCGACGCGGCCATGATGCGCGACCGGCCCCGCCTGGCCGCGCTGTTCACGCCGGACGGTGCGCTGCGCATGCCCAACATCCCCGCCGAACTGCTCGGCCGGGAGGAGATCCGTGCCGGGGGCGAGCGGCTGCAGAGCCAGTGGGACTTCTTCGTCCAGACCACACACCCCGGCACGATCGTGCTCGACGGGGACACGGCGACCGGCCGTGCCTACATCCAGGAGCTCGCACGCACCCTCGACGGACGCCAGGGCCTGAACTACGCGGTCTACCACGACCGCTACCAGCGCACCGCGGAGGGCTGGAGGTTCGCCGAGCGGGTCTACGAGGTCAGGTACCTCGACACCTCCCCGCTGGCCGGCACGGCACCCCGATCGGCACAGGACTCGCCCGCCCACCCGACTCAGGCCGTCTCCTTCACCGACCCCGCACCGGCCGAGCGACTGGAGCGGACAGCCGCCGCGCTGCGCGCCAACGGATTCGCCGCCGAGATCCTCGACGACGCCGCGGCCGCGCGCCGCCGCGTCGACGACCTGGTCCCCGAGGGCTCCAGCGTGCTCACCGGAGCCAGCGAGACCCTCCGGCTGTCCGGCATCGACGAGGACCTCAACACCAGCGGCCGCTACGACGCCATCAGGCCACGCGTCCTGACCATCGACCGTGCCACCGGCGCCGACGAGATCCGGAAGCTGCTCGCCACCCCCGAATTCGTCGTCAACAGTGTCGCCGCGGTCACCGAGACCGGCTCCCTCGTCCTTGCCTCCGGCAGCGGCAGCCAAGTCCCCGCCAACGCGGGCGGCGCCGCGCACGCGGTCTGGATCGTCGGTGCGCAGAAGGTGGTGCCGGACCTGAGCACGGCACTGCGCCGCGTCGAGGAGCACGCCCTCCCGCTGGAGAGCGCACGCGCCCAAGCGGTGTACGGGATGCCCAGCGCCGTCAACCGCCTGCTCGTCCTCAACGCGGAGCCCCGCCCAGGTCGCGGCACGGTACTCCTTCTGCGACACGCCATCGGATACTGACCCGGCCCGGGGCGTGACCGTGTCCGCCCCGGGCCGGCCGCCGACGGCGAGAAACGGACGCCCTCGCAGTCGAGGCCCGAGTCAGGCAGGCCTCGGCGTCACTTGCGCCAGAACAGGTGATGCGTCACGCCGCTCGGGCTGGGCACGACCTCCCGATGGAAGCGGTCCAGCAGCTCATCCGGAGACTTCCACAGTCGCAGCCCGGACCCCAGCCTCACCGGCGCGACCGCCACATGCAGGGAGTCGACAAGGCCGGCGTCAAGGAACTGACGGATCGTGGTGACTCCGCCGCCGAGCCGGACGTCCTTGCCCTGCGCCGCTTCACGCGCCCGTTCCAGGACCGCCGCCGGATCCCCCTCGACGAAATGGAACGTGGTGTCGGCCAGCGTGAACGAGGGACGCGTGTGATGGGTCATGACGAACACCGGCGTGCGGAACGGCGGCTCTTGTCCCCACCAGCCGCGCCACTCGTGGTCGTGCCAGGGCCCGCGCTGCGGCCCGAACTTGTTGCGGCCCATGATCTCGGCGCCGATGTTGCGTGCGAAATCCCGCGTGAAGTAGTCGTCCAGGCCCCGGGTTCCTCCGGGGTCCGTGCGATTGGGCCAGCTCGCCGTGGCGCCCGCCCAGCCGAACAGCCGCTCGGCACCGTCACAACCGAACGGCCTCTCCAGACTCTGGTCCTCACCGGCACCGGCACCGATGCCGTCAGCCGAGACATTGAAGTTCATGACTCTCAGCAGTTGATCCACGTCCGTCCTCACCAGATCCTGACCAGATCCTGTCGCCTCGTCGTGCGGCGGAGCGCCGCACACCATGACGTCGAACAGGGCACGCCCCGATCGACAGCGGTCCACAGCCTTTTTTCATCGGCCTCGCCGTGCCGTCACCAGCAGCAGGTCCCGGCCGCCACCGCCGCCCTTGCCCATCACGGCACCAGGGTGCTTTCCCCTAGGTTGTGGAAAGCTGACCGCCGACGGGGGCTCGGCAGGTAGCCGATACCGGAGGGGACGCAATGCGCGACGCATATCATGAGGAACTCGATTCCATCGCCACGAGCCTGGTCGAGATGGCCCAGCTGGTCGGTTCCGCCATGGAACAGGCGACGACGGCGCTGCTGGAGGGCGACTCGGCCCTCGCCGAGCTCGTCATCGCGCGCGACGAGCAGGTCAACGCCCTGCAACACGCGCTGGAGGACCGGGCCATCGACCTGCTCGCCCGGCAGCAGCCCGTCGCGACCGACCTGCGGATCGTCGTGACCTCGCTGCGTATGAGCGCCGACCTTGAGCGCTCCGGCGACCTGGCCAAGCACGTGGCCAAGCTCGCCCAGCTCCGCGCCCCGGAAAAGGCCGTCCCGGACGACCTGCGCAGCACCATCCAGGAAATGGGCCGGCTGGCACAGCACCTCATGGCCAAGACCGCCGAGGTCCTGGTGACCAGGGACGTCGACACGGCCCTGACCATGGAGCAGGACGACGACCGGATCGACTCCCTTCACCGCGCGCTGTTCCAGCACCTGCTGGACGAGCGCTGGAAGCACGGCGTGGAGACCGCGGTCGACGTCACGCTCGCCGGCCGCTACTACGAACGCTTCGCCGATCACGCCGTTTCCGTGGCCAACCGCGTCGTCTACCTCGTCACCGGCGAACACGCCCACGAATGACAGGCCCAGCGCGGCGCCGGTGACGGGGCACCGGCGACCGCGCGCGGGGTCACCAGCGCGGAGTCGCGTCCGCGAGCTGGAGTTCGCCCCTGCCGAAGGAGAAGCTCTCGTTCGGTACGGGGATCAGCGCGATGAAGATGTCGTCCGGCGAGACGCCGACCGCCTCGACCACCAGCCTGTTGATGGCGGCGGCCACCGCCCGCTTGTCCTCCAGGGGCCGGTGCGCCCCGAGGAGGACGGTGATGATCATGGCGTCGCTGCTGCGCTGCATGCCCATGAAGGTGGGGTCCAGGAACAGTTCGCCGTCGCCGTGCTCACTGATCATGATGAAGCGGTCGCCCTCGGGGATGCCGAGTCCCTGCACGAGCGACTGGTTGAGCGCGTCGGCGAGTGCGCGCTTGTCCTGCGGGGAGAAGCGGCCGGCGGGGACATGGGCGTTGAAGACGGGCATGGGGTGCTCCTTCGGTAGTGGGGGGGTCCGGGATGCGGTCCGGTCAGGCCTTGGTCGCTCCCGAGGGCGACCAGTCGGCGCTGTCCACCGGGGACCAGCCGTCGGGACGCTCGTCGATGCGGATCATGCGCCTGCCCGCCCGGGCGCGCAGCACGTCCGCCGCCAGCGGGGTCACGAAGGCGTTGTCCGCGAGCGTGTACTCGGCGGCGAGGCGGCCGACCGTCGGGATCGCGCCGGTGTCGATCCGGCCGTTGCCGGTGTAGAGGTCGTCCCTGATGTGGAACCGGACGACCCGGCCCCAGACGACGTGGTCGTGCACGTCGCCGACCGGCATGATGCGGTCGAGCGTGCACTCCAGGGCGATGGGGGCGTCCTTCAAACGGGGCGCCCGGACGACCTCGCAGGCCTCCTTGACCAGACCCACTTCTTCGAACTCGTCCAGGTCGCTGTCGAATTCCACGGCGCTGCGGTGCATCTCGTGGGCGTGGGGAAGCGTCACGAGGTTGGTGGCGAACTCGCCGGTGTCGCGGATGTTGACCAGCGTGTCCTTGAGGGTCCTGCCGTCCGAGCGGGGCTGGATGGTCAGCGACACCATCGGCGGCTTGCGGCTGACCACGGTGAAGAACGAGATCGGCGCCAGGTTGGCGACGCCGGACGTCGACCGCGTGCTCACCCAGCCGATCGCCCGCGGGGTCACGGCCCCGATGAGGAGTTTGTACGAGGCCCGCGCGTCCAGTTCGTCGGCGTTGATGATCACGTCAGCGGCCTCTCGGACGTACCCGCGGCACTCTCGAGGACATGACCCTCGATCAGCGCCGCGGTGCGGGCGGGCGTTTCCATGGGCGGCAGGTGGGCCGCGCCGTCGATGACGACACTGCGTACGTCGGTGTACTGGGGGACGATCTGCCCCTCGGCCACGGCTTGGGTCAGCACCGGATCGTGCCGGCCGGTGAGCACGAGGACGGGTCCCTGATAGCCCAGGGCCTCGCCGGACGCGTCGTCCCCGGTCCAGGTCCGCAGGTAGCCGCGCATGGCCGCGGGATCGGCGGTGCGGTGGGAGACGTCGTTGACGTGACGGACGAAGCCCGCGCCCAGGCGGCCGCCGGTGACGGCGGAGATCACCGTGGCCCGGGCCTCCGGGTCGCCGGTGGCCGTCCCGAAGAGCGCTGCCCCGTCGGCGTCGAGGGGGAATCCGCGGCTGGGCACGGCGCTCAGCAGGGTCAGGCTCGCCGGCCGGGACCGCGGTTCCGGCCGCCCGGCGACCCATTGTGCGGCCTGGCCGCCCATGGAGTGCCCGACCAGGTGGAACTCGTCCCATCCGAGGGTGTCGACGAGGTCGATGAGATCCCGTCCCATCTCCTGGACCGAGAAGTCCCCCGTCAGTTCACCGGACCGCCCGTATCCGCGGAAGTCGGGGAAGACCCACGAGTACCGCTCGGTGTCGAGGAGGGGGAACAAGCCGTCGTAGCCTTCGTGACCTGCCAGCCAGGAGTGCGCCCAAAGGACCTTGATCGGCCCACCGCCCACTGCGTGGTGTCCCAGAGTCATGCGGATTTCCTTCGGTTGGTGCGGAACAGCGGCGCGCGGGAGGTTCAGGACGCTGCCGAGGGGAAGACCTGGAGTCCTTCGATCACGTCGCGGCCCTTGGCCGTGTCCGCGTACAGCCGCGCCTCGGTGATCAGGCCGTCGACCACGGTGAACAGCAGGCAGTGCTCGTTCTCCATGGTCCGGCCGTTCTTCGCCTTGGCCCTGGCCGTGACGGGGACGACCACATGGGTCCCGGCGTCGAGCACGGCGTGCGCGTCGTAGTCGAAGTACTCGTAGTAGTGGTCGAACAGGTCCTTGTAGAACGCCGTGAACCCGTCCCGGCCGCGGAAGGTGCCGCCGTAGGGCAGGGACGTCGGGAAGTGGAAGACGACCTCGGGCGACATCAGGGCCACCAGGTCGGACGAGTCGTTCTTCTCGAATCCGGTGTAGGCACGACGGCAGGCATCCAGGATCGCCTGATTCTGCGGCATGTTCTCTCCATGGTCCGGGCTGAGGTGGTGGGGCGGGACGCGGCGCGGAGGGACGGGGGCCGGTCGCCTGCCGGTCACGACCGTGAAGGTGGGGAGGGGTTCGCGACGCGACCGACCACCTCAGTCTTAATCTGGAACCCAGAGGCGTCAAGGCTAGGTTCCATTCAGGAACTGTGCGCTATCCTGAACCCATGGAGTGGCGAGAACTCGATCTGGGCAACTGCAGCGTCGCCGCGACCCTGGGTCTGGTCGGCGACCGATGGACGCTGCTGATCCTCCGCGAGGTCTTCGCGGGCCTGCACCGCTTCGACGAGATCGCCGGCCACCTCGGCGTGTCCCGCCGCGCGCTGACCGAACGACTCAAGCAGCTGGTCGAGGCGGGCCTGCTGGAGCGCCGCAGCTACCAGGAGGCCGGACAGCGCTCGCACCACGAGTACCACCTGACGCCGAGCGCCCACGACCTGCAGTGGGTGCTGACGGCGCTGCTGCAGTACGGCGACACCCACCTCGGCGACCCGGCGAACCCGCCGGTGGTGCTGCGCCACTCCGGCTGCGACGGCGACGTGCACGTGGAACTGCGCTGCTCCTGCGGCCACGACGTGCCCGCCTCCGAGGTGGAGCCGGCACTGGGCCCGGGCGCGGTGCGGATCCCGTCCTGAACGGCGTCCACCGGCTACAGGCGGGCGGTCATCCCGCCGTCGATCGCGAGCGCGGCCCCGGTGATGAACTCGGTCTCATCGCTCAGCAGGAACGCCGCGAACGCCGCGACCTCCTCCGGCCGGCCCATCCGCCCCAGTGGATGCATGTTCTCGGCCAGTCGCCAGGACTCCTCCTCCGTCACGCCCGGTACGGCCCGCGCCAGCCCGCGTGACAGAGGGGTGTCCACGCCGCCGATGATCAGGGCGTTGACCCTGATCCCGGCCGCGGCCGTGTCCAGCGCCGCCGACTGGGTGAGCCCGATCACGCCGTGCTTGGCGGCGTTGTAGGAGGCCATGTTCGGGTAGGCGGCGACGCCGCAGGTGGAGGCGCTGTTGAGGATCGCGCCGCCGCCGCTCGCCCGGAGCGCGGGAATCTGGTGCTTCAGGCCGTAGAAGACGCTGCTGAGGTTCAACTCCAGGTCCGCGCGCCAGGCTTCGCCGTCGATCTCGGTGACCGGGTGGACGGCGGTCGGGGCGCCCACGTTGTTGAACGCGCCGTCGAGCCGGCCGTACCGGCTCAACGCCTGCCGGACCAGTTCCGCCGCCTCCGCCTCGACGGTCACGTCGCCGGACACGAAGGCGGCCTCGCCGCCGGCGGCACGGATACCGGCCGACAGCGCGTCGCCGGCCTCCCGGCCGCGGGCCGCCAGGAGGACCTTCGCGCCCTCGCCGGCGATGCGCTCCGCGGTCGCACGGCCCACCCCGGAAGTGGCCCCGGTGATCAGGATGACCTTCCCGGCGAATCGTTCCGACATGATCACTCCCACGCGTTACCCGTTCACGACGTGTGCTCCCCGCCCGCCGCCTCCGACCGCTGCTCCAGCCACGCCCGCGCCGCGCTCCACGCGTGTCCGTCCGGCGCCACGACGTCGAAGTGGCCCGCGCCGGGCGATGCCAGGAAGGCGACCTCCGCGTCCCCCGCGGCCGCCGTCTCCGCATACGTCCGCCCGTACGCGAACGGGATCACCTCGTCGGCGGTGCCGTGGATCACGAGCATCGGCACCCCACCGTTCCTCAGCAGCACCGGGGACGTCACCGCGTACCGCTCGGGGTGTTCGGCGGCCCGGCCGCCCAGCAGAAGCGCCACCATCCCATCGTGCGCCTTCGACGCGAGGCCGGCCCACGGATCCGGCTCGGACGGCGACGGCGCGACGGCGGGCGGTTCGGCGTCCTGCTCCGCGAGATCCCTCCCCAGCCGGGCCTCGTCGGCCGCCACGAGGTCGTGCACGCCGGCCAGGGTCACGACGCCCAGCGGCCGGAGCTTCGGACGGGCGCCGGGGACGCCGTCGGGCAGCGTGGACCGGTGCGCGGTCCACGCGGCGAGCTGACCCCCGGCCGAGTGGCCCACGACCAGCACCCGGCCGCCGTCGATCGCGGGGTCGAGGTCCGGCACCGCGTCGACCGCGGCCGCCACGTCGTCGAAGGTGCCGGGCCAGCCGCCGCCGGGTTCACCGATCCGCCGGTACTCGATGTTCCACACCGCGAACCCCCGCGAGACCAGGTCCTCCGCGAGGGGAGTCGCCTGCCCGCGGTCGGACATCGCCGCCCACCAACCGCCGTGGATCAGGACGACCGTGGGGAACGGGCCGTCCCCTTCCGGCAGGTACAGCTCTCCGACCTGCGAGGGCTCCGGACCGTACGCGATGGTGCGCACCGCGCGCCGGCCGTCCTCCGCGTCGTCGTAGCGCACACCGCTCTCGGCACTCACCAGCGTGTCGATGGTGGCGAAGAAGGCGGCGATCCCCGGCAGGTTGCCGCCCTTGACGCGCGATTCGTCGTAGGCCTGCGCGTCCGCCCACTCGACGATGTCCAGCCACGTGTGGTCGGCCACACGAACCAGCCGCGCGTCCACGAACCCCCTCCGGTCCTTGCGGAAGGCGGCGAGCATCCCGCCGCGAGCGGCCAGCATCGCGGACGTCCGCTCCGGCGCGACGGTGAAGGTGGTCAACTCGATCACAGACATGGAACGGACTCCCGACGACGCGGCGTCTCGCGACAGAGACAAGCAGTAAGTATCGATGACTATCAAGTTTTCTTACCAGTGACCCTAAGCAGCGGTCCGCGCGATCGCAAACCGCTGTTTGCTTCCGCCGTGCGGGCGCGTTACGTTCGCATTAGTCACTAATATGGACAGTCATGATCGGTGTCCATGTGTGCATCTGGAAAAGAGTGAGTACGCCATGTCCGACACCGCCTTCCGCGAGTTCCTGACCACCGACAACGCGGCGCTGGTCCTCGTCGACCACCAGGTCGGCCTCTACAGCGGAGTCCGGGACACGAACCTGCTGGAGCTCAAGCACAACGTGGTCTCCCTGGCGAGGGCGGCACAGGTGCTCGGCCTGCCGACCGTGGTCACCACCACCGCGGCGGACGGCGTGTGGGGCCCGCTCGTCCCCGAACTCGCCAAGGCGCTGCCGGGCGGCACGGACGTCATCGACCGCGGCACGGTCAACGCCTGGCACGACAGCCGGGTCCGGGACCGGATCAAGGCGACCGGCCGCCAGAAGCTGATCTTCACCGGCATCTCGCTCGAGGTGTGCGCCACCCTGCCCGCCATCGCCGCGGCCGCCGAGGGCTACGACACCTACGTCGCGCTCGACGCCTCCGGCACCTTCTCCGACGCCAAGCGCGAAGCCGGGCTCGTCCGGCTCCAGCAGGCGGGCGTCATCGTCAGCGACTACGCCACGTTGATGGTCGAGATCCTCGCCGACAACGCCTCACCCGCGGCCGGAGAGGTGTACGGAGCACTGGACATGCCCTTCTCCGTACTCGCCGGCCAGCTCTCGGCCGCGTACGCCCAGCAGGGATGACGACCCGCGTTCCCGCGGTGGACCAGGTGGATCAGGTCGCTCGGTCGCCGGTGACCGTGCTCGCGTCGCGGCGCTGCTGCTCCACCACGTCCACGAACAGGCGCTTGAACTCGGCGTAGACGTTCCCGCCGAGGCGCTGCGCGTGACGCTCCTGCATCTCGGCCATGATCTTGTCCGCGGCGGCCATCTGGGCGCGGCCGCGCTCGGTGGGGCACACGAGTTTGGCCCGCCGGTCCGCGGGGTCGCTCTGCCGCTCGACGTAGTCCAGCGCGGTGAGTTCGTCGATCAGCGTGCCGATCACCTGCTTGTGCTGACCGGACACGCGGGCCAGCTCCGTCGCCCGGATGCCCTGCGGCTGGAGGTAGGCGAGGACGGCGCCGTGACGAGGCTTCAGGTCGTCGAAACCGAGGTCGCGGAGACGGGAGAAGAGCTCGGTCTGGACGGCGAACAGCAGGCGCCCGGCCAGCACTCCGAGATCCGGGTCAGCAACGTTGCGCACCGCGCGCCTCACGCCCCTTCTCCACCGCCCCGCCCCCGCGGGGACGCCTCACGTCCCGATCAGGTGATTCTAACGGGGCGGTAACCAGCCGTACGCGACGGCATGACGGGGGGATTTCCCTTCATCGCGCCCGGTACTGCCCGTGTTCGGGCGGTCCGTGGCACGGGCACCGGGGAGCAGGACAGGTAGGAATATTCCTACGCTTGACGGGTAGGGAATCTCCTACCTATGCTCGCCGGCATGACCATCACACACGCCTCCTTCGTCACCGTCCCCGTCACCGACCAGGACGCGGCCCTGCGCTTCTGGACCGGGACCCTCGGCTTCGAGGTCACCGCCGACTTCCCGATGCCGCCGGCCCGCTGGCTCCAGGTCGCCCCCAAGGGCGCCCAGACCGTGCTCACCCTCTCCGGACCCGGCATGGGCGGCTTTACGCCGGGCAGTGCCCGGGGGATCATGTTCGTGACCGGCGACGTCGACGCCGACTGCGTGCGGCTGCGTTCCGCCGGGGTCGAGGTCGAGGGACCCGAGGAGCAGCCGTGGGGACGCATGGCGCAGTTCGCCGACCCCGACGGCAACCGCTTCATGCTGCTCACGGAGAAGGAAGGCTTCTGACCGGGTGGTCACCACGAGCGTCACGGCAGACGGCACGACCCGTGCCGCCCACGAGGACCGGTTGTTCGCGGCCCTCGCCAATGCCACCCGCCGCGAGGTGCTGACGCTGCTGCGGGAGCAGGGCCCTCAGCCGGTGCAGACACTCGCCGACCACTTCGACATGCGCAGGCCGAGCCTCTCGGAGCATCTGAAGGTCCTCCGGGAGGCCGGTCTCGTCTCCGAGGAACGCCGGGGCAGGCAGCGCATCTACCGGCTGGAGGCCGCCCCGCTGGCCGAGGTGCAGGACTGGCTCCACCCGTACGAGCGGTTCTGGCGGACCAGGCTCAAGGGGCTCGGCGCGCTCCTGGACCGGATGCCGGACGACGAGCGGCCATGAGCACACACCACGGCGGCCACGGAGGCGGGGACGAGTTCGAGGACGACCTCACGACGCTCCGCGTCGCCCAGTTCCTCCCGCACCCCCCGGCCAAGGTCTGGCGCGCCCTGACCGAGCCGGAACTGCTCGCCCAGTGGCTGATGCCCGGCGACTTCCGGCTCGAAGTCGGGCACCGGTACACGATGAACGCCGTGCCGCGCCCCAACACCGGCTTCTCCGGCACCGTGCTGGTGGAGGTCCTCGGCTACGAGACGGAGCGGATGCTCCGCGTCCGCTGGCGCGACGCGTCCGCCGGGTCGGGGAACTCCCCCGGCTCCGCGGCCGACTGGACGATCACCTGGACCCTGGAGCCCGAGGGGCGCGGGACGCGGCTCTTCCTCGTGCACGAGGGCTTCGACCCGGACGATCCGGCCCAGCGGATGGCGCACAGGATCATGGGCCAGGGCTGGCGCTCGTCCGTCGTGCGGGGTCTGGAGCGGGTGCTCGCCGGGATGTGAGCGGCGGCGGGCTCAGGCCCTGCCGGCGGCGCCCAGCCATTGGGCGAGCACGGCGGCCTCACTGTGGTCGAGGTCCTTGGTGGCGGTGAGCAGGGTGACCTTGTCGCGGGCGGCGAGGTCGCGCAAGTGCTGCACGGCCGGGCGGTGTTCGGCGTCCTTCAGCTCGCCGATGTAGCGGTCCCGGAACTCCGTGAAGCGCTCCTGGTCGTGGTGGTACCACTGCCGCAGGTCGGCCGAGGGCGCCACGTCGCGGAGCCATTCGTCCAGGTGCGCCCGCTCCTTGCTCATTCCGCGGGGCCACAAGCGGTCGACGAGTACGCGCTTGCCGTCCCGCGAGGTGGTGTCCTCGTAGATCCTCCGGCAACTGAACTGTCCGGCCATGGGCGTCGTCACCTTCCCGGTGGGCCTGCCCGACGTCCGGTCCGAAGACGTCCACGCCGGGGGGCGTGTGGTGATCACTCTATCGGCGGCACGCCGGCACGGCTTGCCGAGCCGGGCGACGGCTCCCGGCTCCCGCCCGGCCCCGCGGACGCCGCGTGGGCGGGGCCGCCGGCTGCGGCCCCGCCCACGCGGTGCTGTCCCGGTGACCTCCCGGGGTGTGACGTCAGCGCAGGCCGAAGGCCCGGGTGATCGTCTGCGAGACGGTGTTGCCCGCGTTGTCCCGGGCACCGACCCGGAGGGTGACGAAGTCGGCGGACCGCGGCGCACGGAGGTTCGTCCGCCATCCGTCGTCGCACCGGCTCGGGTCGGTCCGCTGCCAGGTCGCACCGTCGTCGTACGACACCTCGACGGTCGGCTTCCCGATGGTCGCCGTGGTGCCCGGCAGGTGCGAGGCGGTCACCGTCAGGGCGGCGTGCCGGTCGGCACGGCCCGCCTTGTCGGTGTCCACGCCGTAGTCGAGCTGGATGAGCGGCAGGGACATCACCGCGTCGCTGCCGGTGACCGCGGAGGTGAAGTCCCACTCGGTCAGCGTGTGCGTCGAGTACGGGCTGGCCCAGGTGCCGCGGTCGTTGTCGAGGACCAGCCGGTAGGGCAGGCGCTCGGCGCCGAGGCCGGGAACCTGCAGGTACTCGGCGTTGCCCCAGTCGAGCTGCTGGTCGCCCTGGTAGAGCGACATCCAGTCCTTGACGTCGAAGTTCGCGCCGGCCTCGCCGACGTGGCCGGACCCCGAGTCGCCCCAGCCGGGCGCGGTGATGTACATCGTGTCGAGGTAGCGCACGGGCTGGTAGTTGATCGGCCCCATGCGGGGCCGCTGGATCGGGCCGAACCAGCTGACCTTGCCGGTCTTGCGCGCCGGGTAGGTCAGCGGGTCGATCGAGTGCTGCCCGGTCTCGCCCTGGATGAAGGCGTCGTCCAGCCACGTGGTGCCGGCGGTGACCCAGTCGGTGCGCTCGCCCTGGGCGGGCGCGGTGAGCTGGTTGCCGACGGCCCAGCCGCGCCAGACGTCCGGACGGAACTCCATCGCCTTGCCCTGCCGGTAGTTCCGGAAGGAGACGTCCACCCGGCCGAGGTCCTTGGACTCCTCACGCCAGGTCGGGTCCGCCGGAACGGCACCCGTCCAGTGGTGCACGACGTCGTAGAGGTAGTCGGTCGTGGGGTGCGAGGTGACCTTCAGCGAGACCGCGCCGTGCCGGAGCTGTCCGAGCAGGTCGGCGCCCTGGTCGGCGTTGAGCGTCGCCACCGTCACCGGGGCCGGGCTCTCCGGGCTCCAGGGGTTCTCGTCCCAGGGCTGCAGACGGCCGACGCCGTCGTTGACGACCAGCAGCAGCCGGGCGCCGGCCGCCGCGGCGGCCTCCGCCTGTGCCTGGATCCCCTTCGTGCCGGCGCCGCGCACCACGACGGCCTTGCCGCGAACGCTCTGCCGCGCGAGCTCCTCGGCCGTGCCGTCACCGGCGAAGACCGCCGTCAGGTTCCGGGTACCGGCGGGCAGCGGCGTGGCCGCGCGCTTGACCAGCGGGTCGTTGAAGGTCGTCGACTTCGTGCCCAGGGTCAGCGCGGGCTGTTCGAGGCGGAAGCGCGCGCCGGTCTCGAACTCGCCGTCGGTGACCTTCTTGCCGGTCGGCAGCGCCCAGATGCTGTCGTACGACGGGTCCGGCAGCATCGAGGTCTCCACCAGGCTGTCGGTGAAGGACCGGTGGGCGTCCAGGCGCGGCGCGACGGCGGTGGTCTGCTGCGGCACGCGCGCCAGGATCCGGCGTGCGTTGCGGCCGTCCAGCGTGACGGTGCGGTCCTGGTCCAGCTTCACGTCGTTGAAGGCGAGCAGCACCATGCCGCGCGAGTGCGGGCCTTCGGCGCCCTGCACGTCGCCGGTGAGCCAGCCGCTGTAGCTGCCGACGGGCAGCCGGGCCGTGCCGGTGCCGGACGCGTCGAGGTCCATCACCGTGAAGAGGTGCTCGGCGGTGAGGACCACCCGGCCCTCCAGCGGCTTGCCCGAACGGTCCTTGGCGACGACGGTCAGATTCTGCCGCTGGCCCTCGCGGGCCGCGCCGATGAGGGTCCGGGCGCGGACCGCGCCGCTGCCGTCCGTACCGGTGATCATGGCGCTGATCGACTGGTCGCCGCCCAGCTTCTCCAGATCCGCGGTCAGGGTGGCCGTGGCGGTGCCGTGGGCGGGCACGGTGACGTGGTCGGCGGAGAGGCTGAACAGCCCCGCCGGGACGGTGCCGTCGACCGCCAGGTCGAGGCCGACCGGTGCGTCGCCGACGTTGGTGTACGTCACCGTCTGGGTGTCGGTCTGCCCCGGCTTCGGGGGCCAGGTGTAGAAGCCGGAGTAGGCGCTCGTGGTGGCGAAGACCGTGGTGTGCACGGCCGCGAGTGCGTCGAGCCGGCCCGCGCCCGCCTGGTACGGGGTGTACGCCGGGGTCGCCTTGGCGCTGCTGACCAGCGCCTCCTTGAGCTGGGCGCCCGTCCAGTCGGGGTGCGCGGAGGCGAGGAGCGCGGCGGCACCGGCGACGTGCGGCGTCGCCATCGACGTGCCGCTCATCGTGGTGTAGTAGCCGGAGCCCCGCTTGTAGTGCGAGCGTGCCGCGACGATGTCGACGCCGGGCGCGGTGATCTCGGGCTTCAGGCCGCCGTCGCCGTCGCGCGGGCCCTGGCTGGAGAAGTCCGCGAGTGTGTCGGTGGAGTCGACGGCTCCGACGGTCAGCGCGGAGTCCGCGGCGCCGGGGCTGCTGATGGAGTGCGGGCCGCCGTTCCCCGCCGCGATCACGAACAACGCGCCGGTCTCGCTGCTGAGTTCGTCGACGGCCTGGCTCATCGGGTCGGACTTGTCCCCGGCCCCGCCCAGGCTCATGCTGATGATCCTGGCCTTCTGGTCGCGGGCGGCCCACTCCATGCCCGCGATGATCCAGGACTCCTGGCCGCTGCCCTCGGAGTTGAGCACCTTGCCGACGGCCAGCCGGGCGCCGGAGGCGACACCCCGCTCCTTGCCGTCGGAGGCGCTGCCCGTGCCGACGATGGTCGAGGCGACGTGCGTGCCGTGGCCGTTGTAGTCGGCGATGTCGTCCTCGCCGGGCACGAAGCTGGCGCTGTCGGACACCTGCCCTGCCAGGTCCGGGTGTTCGGTGTCCGCGCCGCTGTCGAGCATCGCGACCTTCACGCCCTGGCCGGTGTCGCCCTCCGCCCAGACCTTGTTCGCGCCGATCTGCGCGGTGGAGTCGGCCAGGTCGGCCTTCACCTTGCCGTCGAGCCACACCTTGGCGACGCCGCCCGCGAAGGACGGCGTGGCGGAGCGGGCCGCGGCGGCGGAGCCCCCGGTCAGCGAGGACCAGAACTCCGGTGCCTGCCGGTGGTTCTGACCCAGGGCCGCGCCCTGGATGCTGTCCAGGCGGCGGACGTCGGTCGAGCCGGCCACCTTCGCCCGGCTGCGGGACCTGGCGGCGGCGTCGGTGTAGCGCAGGATCAGCGGCAGCCGGGAGCTGTGCGCGTCGTCGTAACCCTCGGCGATCAGCCGCGTCACGTTGAAGAGCTGCTTGTCGAGCTTCCCGGCGCTCACGTACGGCAGCGCGGAGTCGGGGTAGACGTAGGTGGCACCGTCCAGGACAGCACGGTGGAAGCCGGTGGTGGCTCCGCTCGCGGCCTGGAAGGAGTGCACGACGGTGCCGTCGGCGGCGGTCCCGACGGTGACCTTGTCACCCGTGATCAGGGTGACGGTGTGCGTGCCGGCAGTGCCGGGGATCCGGTGTCCGGCGTCGTTGTGCGACGCCTCACCGACGGAGTACGCGGACACGGCGGCTGTCGCCGGTATGACGCCGAGTGCCAGCGCGGCAGCCACGGCGAGGGCGATCGGCCCGGGCCGGGGAATGGGAACCTTGGGCAAGGAAGACTCCTGTGACGCGGCGATGAGCGGGCGAAGTGCGAAAGATCACTGGATCCTCTGGCCGCCCCCGCCGTTGTTCAAGGGGTCGCACACGTCACTCTTGCGCCATGGCGCAAGAGTGACGCGATCAGACGGGTTCGTCGGCCGTGACGCGTCCGGGGGGACGGCGGCGGATCTCCCCGTGAATTCGGCGTGCCGCGGGGACGGGGCAACAGGCCGGTGCGGCCGCCTGGTTCGGCGGCTCGGCGCGCGGGCTGCGCCGCTCGCGCGCCTCCGCGCTCAGGCCTCGGGGCGCCCGGCGGCCTCTTCGCGTACGTACGCGGTGTCTTCCGCCTGAGTGCGGGCCCGGGCGTCGTCGGAGGGCTCGCGTACTTCCACACAGCATCGGCCCGGGCTCGGGGCGAGTACGGCGTCGACGCCGGTGGCCTGCAGGCCGTCGAGCATGCCGGCGAGGAACGCGTGGTTGATGCCGCAGATCAGTTCCGGTGAGCGCGCCGCCAGTTGGTGGAACGGGCAGTTGAGCAGGCGGAGCAGGGTCGGCCCTTGCCGGTCGGGTTCGAACCCGAACCGCTCCAGCAGCGGCTCGCTGACACCGAGGGAACGCTCGGGGCCGAGGCGGCCCGGGCGGATGCGGGCGCGTTCGGCCGCCCCCGTCTGCCGGCCGCGGTCGCGGGCGGTGCGCAGGGCCGCCGCCCGGGCGTCCTCGCCGGGCCGTTCCGCCAGGACGGCGTCCATGAGGATCTCGGCGATCACGTCGGAGCGGCGCTCGGGGATGCTGACGCGGAGGTCCGTCTCGGTCGGTTCGTAGACCTTCGGTTTGCGGCCGACCTTGCGGATCCCGCCCGGGTTCTCGTACCGCGCGCGCAGCAGGCCCGCGTCGACGAGCTTGTCGAGGTGAAAGGCTCCCCAGGTGCAGGTACGCCTCACCAAGCAGATCGCCGACTGGCTGCAGACCCAGCTCGACCCCCAGGGCGTCGGGGTGGTCATCGTGGCCGAGCACACCTGCATGAGCCTGCGCGGCGTCCTGGCCACCGGCTCGACGACCGTGACCTCCAGCCTGCTCGGACTGCTGCGCCACGACCCCAGGTCCCGCGCCGAGTTCCTCGCACTGACCGGGGTCACCGCCTGAACGGCGGACCCGTCGACCGCGTCCGCTCCGACAGAGAAGGCGAAGCCTTGGAGATCTGGATCAATCCGGCCTGCTCGAAGTGCCGTTCGGCACTCGCCGTCCTCGACGACGAGGGGGTCGCATACACCGTACGGCGCTACCTTGACGACCCGCCCACCGCGGCCGAGCTCACCGCGCTGCTGGACCGGCTCGTCCTGGAGCCCTGGGACATCGCACGCACGGGTGAACCGGTCGCGGCCGACATCGGTCTGACGGCGTGGGCCCGGGACGCCTCCACCCGCGAGCAGTGGATCGACGCGCTGACCCGGCACCCGGTCCTCATCCAGCGGCCGATCATCACCGCGGACGACGGGACCGCCGTCGTGGCCCGCAGTGAGGACGCGGTCCGCTCCGTCCTGCCCCCGACGCCGTAGGCCGATCGGGCCCGGGGTCACGCCTGTGCGCGAGCGATCACTTCGCGCAGGCGGAGGACGGCCGCGTCGGCGTCGGGACGACACACGGCGAGCCCCGTGGTCTCCGGACAACGCGGCGGAGCGGTCCGCACGGTCGTCGGCACCGCCCTTGCCGTGGCGGCGAGAACCGCACCTCCGCTTCGACGTTGGCCGCTACCCGGACGGCCGCATCCGCCTTCATGGGCCTCCCGCACTCTGTGACGCCGGCTGCCGTTCCCGTCGGGTGGTTCCGCCCGACCCCTGTCCATGTGCTGTCGCCCCTCGACGAACTGATGGCGCGGATCGACGAGATCGCCGCCGAGTCGTCGGGCAAGGACCGGGAGGTCGCCCGGACTGGCATGCGTATGTCTCCGAGTGACTTGTGACGGGGTCGTCCGCCCCTCGGTGTGACGCGCACTGTGACGGACGACTCCACCCCCGCCGACCACAAGCTGTCACAACGACGGTCCGGGCCCGGTCACGGTGAAGGGAGCGGCCGGCTTGACCGCCACCAGAGGACCAGCGGGGTCGCCGAACCCCCTGAAGGAAGTGGGCCCGCATGAGAGTCGTTGTGGCAGGGGCCACCGGTCTGGTCGGCTCCAAGACCATCTCCATGCTGCGGGAACGCGGTGCGGACGTCGTCCCCCTCACCCGTCGCGAAGGCCCCGACGCCGTGACGGACCGCGACCTGGAGCGGGCCCTGCGCTGCGCCGATGTCGTGGTGGACGTCACCTATACCGCCTCGCCCGCCGAGCAGACCAGCCTGCGCCACTTCCGCTCCACCACGACCGGGCTGCTGGCCGCGGCGGAGAAGGCGGGAGTCGCACATCATGTGATCCTCTCCGCCGTGGGGACCGAGCAACTGCTGTCCGGCTGGTTCCGCGCGAAGCTGCTGCTGGAGGAGCAGGTGCGGCGCTCTCCGATCCCCCACTCGATCGTGCGTGCCGCGCCGTCCTTCGAGTGTGTCGAGGCCACCGTGCTCGCGGACGCGCCCGGGGACAGCGGCGTGCACGTCGCTCCCGCCCTGATGCGGCCGGTGTCCTCGGACGACGTCGCCACCACTGTCGCGCACGTCGCCATGGGAGAGCCGCTGTTCGGCACCCTCGCGATCGCGGGTCCGGAAGAGTACCGGCTCGACGAACTCGCGGTGAAGCTGCTGGCGGCGCGGTGCGACACGCGGGACGTCGTCACCGACGCCCACGCCTGGTTCTTCGGCGCCGCCCTGCAGCAGCGGTCACTGCTCGCCGGGGCTCAGGCCAGGACGAGCCGCACGACGTTCGACGAGTGGCTCGCCCAGCGCTGACGCCCGCGGCATCGACCGCGCGTCCATGGTGCCGCCGGTCAGGGAACGACGATGACCGGCTGGTGGGCCCGGCGCATCAGTGTGCGGGAGATCGAGCGGAAGAGCTTGCCGCCGGCCCCGCGCGACCGGCCCACGATGATGGCGTTCGCCCGGTACTTGCGGCCGGCCTTCTCCAATTCGTCGGCGACGACGCCGCTGCACCGGACAAGGGTCCATGACAGCCCCGACAGATGGTCCTCGCAGGCCAGTTGCTGCGCCAGCGTCTGCGTGCCGCAGTACGGATTCCGCGCGACGACCGGCGGCTCGAACCCGAAGAACGCCGCGACCGCGTTCTGTCGTGAGACGTGGACGACGACGAGCGCGGTGCCGGAACGCCGCGCCATCCCGGCCGCGTACGACAGCGCCCTCTTGCTGCGCGCGGACCCGTTGTACCCGACGAGCACACCGTACTTGCCCACGGGCGTACGACCGCGGTCGAAGCCGAGGGCCGGGTCCCCGGAAGAACGGAACGGCCACGGGAGGGGACTGTCACCGCCGGGTTCGGGAGAGCCATGGCCTGCCATGAGAAGCCTTTCGAGCGGGAGCGGCACGGGCGACGCGACGCGACGCGTGGGCCGGGGTCGCATCGCCGTCCTCACAGCTGACCGGGGAAGCCGGCGAGATGTGACAGTCACCGGTGTCGCGTGCGACACACCCGCCCGGGGTGCGCGCGTGCGTCCGGGCGTGCGAACCCCGCCCGGGCCCGGGCGGGTTCACCCGCGGTCCGGCTGTCACAAACGAGGGGACCGTCCGGTCGTCACTGCGGACAGTCCCTGTTTGGAGGAATTCATGAGTGCTGAGCACACGCACCTGCCCCCGGGTGTCGAGGTGATCGCGACCCTGCCGGAAGCGGCGCCCCGAATCCCGGACGGCGCCGAGGCCAGGACCATCCGCGTCACGCTGTCGCCCGGTGACCCCGGTGCGCCGCCGCACCGGCACCCCGGGCCGCTGTTCGGCTACGTGACACAGGGCGAGATCATCTTCGAGCTGGAGGGAGAGCCGCCCCGGGTGCTGAAGGCCGGTGACGCGCTGTTCGAGCCCGGCGGCGAGGTGATCCACTACCAGGGCGGCAACAACCTCCAGGACGCCCAGTCGCAGCTGGTGGTGACCATGTTCGCGGCTCCGGGTTCCCCGGTCCTGACCGTGGTGAGCGCGGAGGAGCTGGCCGAACGGCGGCACCTGCGGTACACGCCGCCCGGTCACTGACCCGGTCGAGCGGAGGGGGTGGGGCGGGGCGCGCCGACGCCCCGCCCCGCCCCCTGTCGGGGGTTGTGGAGTCAGTGCCTGCCGCCGGAACGCTTGCGCTGCGGGGTGGACTTCTCGAAGACCGACAGCTCGCCGTTCGGCTGGTTCACGTTGTAGCAGGTCACGTACTTGCCGGGTCGACGGTGAAGGCCGCGAAGCCGTAGGAGTGGTCCTCGTCGCGGGTGCCGCGCCGGACCGCCTGCTCCCTGGCGCAGAAAGAGCCGCCCGTGCTGTCGAAGCAGGTGATGACCTTGGCGGCGCCGTCCTTGAAGAACGACCGGTTGTTCGTGCCGGCATGTGCACGGCGCCGAATGAGGTGTCGACGACCTCCGTGGCGTGCGAGGCCCGGTTCGGGGTGAGGGTCTCGCTGCCCGCGACGCTGGAGCCGACGTCGCCGCCGAACGTCCCGTAGCGGACGAGCGGCCGCTTGACGGGGCCGTCGGTGAGCCAGGAGACGACCATCCGGGTGCTCGGGTCGGCGCCGAAGGTCAGGTGCAGGCCCTGCACCGGCGAGCCCCCGGTCTTGCCGGGCGCGACGTGAGCGAGGGCGTGTCGTGCTGGGCAGGCCGAGGGCGTGGCGGCGGCTGACGCGGGCGTTCGTGGTCGCATCGTCAGATGCGACGGAGTTGCCGGGCATTGTGTCGGAAGTCGTGATCGGGGAGTCGACCGCTGTCCTCTCCGAATGCACGGGAGTCGTGCGCACCGTCGCGCCCCTCGGCGGCCGATGGTGAATTCCGTTCGGCCGAATTCCGATCACGAGACGGATCGTTCGTTTGCGTCAAGGAAGTCGTCCGGGACCGGAAGTGGAAATCCTGTGCCGGATCCGCCCCACCGACGATTTCTTTACGCTGTCCTGGCGCGCGCGATTCCCCAAGGAAAGCCGTCCTGCACCCGAGAGCCGGACCGGCACGTGCACGCGGGCCGCTCAGCAGATACCACCACGTCGAGCGCTGCCGCGCCCCGGGTCCGCCGTCACGCCGAGACCGAGACCGAGGGGGCCCGACGACCCCTCCCGGCGCCCGCACAACGGGGGCGGGCGCCTGTTCCCGCACCGCCCGAGTGGGGTTCCGCACCGGCCGGAAGTGCCATTCGGCCGGGCACAAAGTCGTAGGACTAAGAGCCGGTTCCAAGGCGCGGGGAGCCATCGGATAGAGTCGGTGGCGCCGCGGAAAGGAAATTACCGGCTCGTTACGCGGTACCGCAATTCGGGAGGTATTTGTTTCATGTCGCGTCCGATTCGTATAGCCATCGTCGGTGCAGGCCCTGCTGGAATCTACGCGGCGGACGCGCTGCTGAAATCCGAATCCGCGCGGGAACCGGGTGTGTCCGTCGACCTGTTCGAGCGCATGCCCGCACCTTTCGGTCTCATACGCTACGGCGTGGCACCGGACCACCCCCGGATCAAGGGCATTGTCGAAGCTCTCCATCAGGTTCTCGACAAGCCGCAGGTGCGTCTGTTCGGCAACGTCGACTATCCCGGTGACATCGACCTGGACGATCTGCGCGCCTTCTACGACGCGGTGGTCTTCTCGACCGGCGCGATCTCCGACCGGGCGCTGGACATCCCCGGGATCGACCTCAACGCCTCCTACGGTGCGGCGGACTTCGTCTCCTGGTACGACGGGCACCCCGACGGGCCGCGCAGTTGGCCGCTGACGGCGGAGAAGGTGGCCGTGCTCGGCGTCGGCAACGTCGCCCTGGACGTGGCCCGCATCCTCGCCAAGACGGCGGACGAGCTGCTGCCAACCGAGATCCCGCCGAACGTGTACGACGGCCTCAAGGCCAACAGGGCCCGGGAGATCCACGTGTTCGGCCGCCGCGGCCCGGCGCAGGCCAAGTTCACGCCCATGGAACTGCGGGAGCTGGACCACTCCCCGAACATCGAGGTCATCGTCGCCCCGGAGGACATCGACTACGACGAGGGCTCGATCGCCGCCCGGCGCGCGAGCAAGCAGACGGACATGGTCGCCAAGACCCTGGAGAACTGGGCCATCCGCGACGTCGGCGACCGGCCGCACAAGCTGTTCCTGCACTTCTTCGAGTCCCCGGTGGAGGTGCTGGACGAGCAGGGCCGCGTCGCCGGGCTGCGGACGGAGCGGACCGAACTCGACGGCACCGGCAACGTCCACGGTACCGGGCGCTTCACGGACTGGGACGTGCGGAGCGTGTACCGCGCGGTGGGCTACTACTCGGACGAGCTGCCGAAGCTGCCGTTCGACGTGGTCTCGGGGACGGTCCCGCACGCGGCCGGCCGCGTGCTCGACGGCGACGAGCCGATGGCCTCGGTGTACGTGACGGGGTGGATCAAGCGGGGGCCGGTGGGCCTGATCGGGCACACCAAGGGCGACGCCAACGAGACGGTCGCCTGTCTGCTGGAGGACCATGCGGCCGGCCGGCTGCCCGCTCCGGCCGCGCCGGACCCCGGCGCCGTCGTGGAGTTCCTCGAACAGCGCGGTGTTCGCTACACGACGCGCGAGGGCTGGTACCGGCTGGACGCCCACGAGCGGGCCCTGGGCGTGCCGGAGGGACGTGAGCGCGTCAAGGTCGTCGACCGTGAGGCCATGCTGGACGCTTCCGGGGCCTGATTGCGCATCCGCTTCCTGGAGGAGCGGCGGGAGTCCTAGTGCTTTTTTCCGATGCACAATGCACCGGGAGACCGATTCCCGCCGCTCCGGCGAACAATAGCGTCGGCCAGATGAGCGAGAATACCGGGAGGGCGTCCCACGAGCGCGCGATCGACGTTGTCCGGGGTTACGCGCATCACGACGGCATCGCGGTGCGGGAGGCGCTGGCCGGCCTCGAAGCGGACGGCTGGACAGAGGTCCATGTCGTCCTGAACGGTCTGCTGCACTCCACCCTCGGCATCATGGAATTGACCGGCGCGCAGGGAAAACTCGGTCAACTGGTCCGGTACGCCGACGAGGCCGCCGCCGCGGCCCCCCTCCACTACGAGTTCGCCCTCGGCGAGGCGACCCGCGCATGGGCCCTCGGAGCCACATCGGCGCTGCGCACTTTCGCGGGCCGGGACGTCCCGGAGACCGTGCACATGACGGGCGTACTCATCGCCGCTCCGGGGCTGGCGCTGTGGGGAAAGCCCGGATTCCTCGACGTCGTCGAAAGGCTCCAGGAATCCGTCACCGCGCTGCTCGTGAACGACCGGCCCTCGGGAACGCCCCACCGCCGGCCGTGACGACCGAACGCCCGGACACCGAACTCTCGTCGGCTTCGTCGTCGATGCCACCTGCCCGCGAATCCGGCGAGACCCCTTGCCTCCCACGGAGAGACGCGCCATGAACTTCCGGTCCCCGCTGTCCGCCCTGGTTCCCGGAACGGCCGGACGGCTCCTCACCGCCCTCGTCGGTCACCACTCCGCCGACGCGAGCCGGCCGCTGCCGCTCGACGAGCTGTCCGGCACCGCCGCGGTGACGACGACCCAGTTGGAGACGGCGCTCTTCCGCCTCGGTCTGCTCGGCCTCATCGCCCCCAGGCGCAGCGGCGAAGCCGTACGTCTCGTCCCCGGCCACATCGCCTGGGGAGCCCTGCACCAGCTGACCCACCTGCACAGCCGGGTGGCGGACACGGTCCGCGAACAGATGCGGGCCCACCTTCACCCGGCACCGGAGTACCTCGCGCTGAGCGGCGCCGTCGTCGAGGGGACGGCGACGCATCCCGCGGACGTGCTGGAGCTGATCATCGTCCGCCCCGCCGACGGGCCGGACGACTGGGAGGACGGCGTCGCCGCCCTCGTCACGCAGGTGTCCCTCGCTCTGGGAAACGTCGTCGTCCACCGCGGTGCCCGGGACACCCGGGAGGCGGAAGCCATGGGCGGCGCCGGCGCGGTGCGTATCGTGCCGGCGTGAGCGGCGTGACCGGCGGCCTCCAGCGCACTCACCGCACTCACCGAAGGACCACGTCCGCACTCGGCCGAAAGTCGTAGCGCCCCCGGACAGGTCCGACTTCTGCCCGAAGCCGGCCTGCGCACCGGCTTCATAGCCTCCTGGTCATGAGCTCCATCTCGTGGACTCGGCACTCCCGACGGCCGGCGGCCCTCGTGACCCCCTGGGCACGGGACCGGCCGTGAGACCCCAGGAAAGGCGCCGCATGTACTGCGCACCAACGATCGCCTCCGGCCTCCGTGTCGTCGAGCCGCCCCGGCGGCCCGGCCGCGCGGACGGTGCGGAGCTGTCGCTCGACCCGGCGGCGATCGCCGCCAACACCCGGTTCCTCGCCGCCCGGGCCACCCGCCTGATGGCGGTGGTCAAGGCCGACGGGTTCGGGCACGGTGCCGCCGAGGCGGCTTCGGCCGCGCTCGGCGCGGGCGCGACGTCGCTCGGCGTCGCGTCGGTGGAGGAGGCGCTGCTCCTGCGCGGTGCCGGCTTCCGGGTGCCGGTCCTGAGCTGGCTCAACCCGGTGGACGCCGCGTTCGACGAGGCGCTGCGGGCCGGTGTGTCCCTGGCCGTTCCCGGATCCGCGCACCTGGCCGCCGTGGTGCGGGCCGCCGCCCGGACCCGCCGCCCGGCGCGGCTGCATCTGCAGCTGGACACCGGGATGGGCCGCGACGGCGCCGAGCCGGCGGCGTGGCCGGAGCTGTGCCGGCGGGCCCGGGAGGCGGAAGCCGACGGCCTGGTCCGGGTCGTGGGCGTGATGAGCCACCTCGGCTGCGCGGACACCCCCGGCGACCCGTGCACCGACCGCGCCCTCGCCCTGTTCCGGGCCGCGGTGGCCACCGCGGCGGAGGCCGGACTGCGTCCCCGGTGGCGGCATCTGGCCGCGACGTCGGCGACCCTCACCGACCCCCGGACCCGCTTCGACCTCGCCCGGGTCGGCGCCGGGCTCTTCGGCATCGACCCGACCGGCACCACCCGGCTGCGCCCCGCCCTCACGCTGACCGCGCCCGTGGTGTCGGTCCGCGCGGTGCCGGCGGGCGCCCGGGCGGGTTACGGGCACGCCTGGAGCGCGGAACGGCGCACGCATCTGGCCCTGCTGCCGGTCGGGTACGCGGACGGCCTCCCCCGCACCGCGTCCGGCCGGGCGGAGGTCCTGCTCGGGGGACGCAGGTGCCGTGTCGCCGGCCGGATCTCCATGGACCAGGTCATCGTCGACACCGGCGACCGGCCGGCCGTACCCGGCGAGATCGCCACCGTCTTCGGGCCGGGTGACCGCGGCGAGCCCACGGTCAGGGAATGGGCCCGGTGGTCCGGCACCCTGGAGCACGAGATCGTGACCGGTCTGGGCACGCGCCCGCGCCGGACCGTGCGCCGTCAGGCGGTGGCCGCATGACCCGCACCACGCCCTCGCGGGCGGGCCGCGTCCGCGTCGCCGTGATCGGCGGCGGCCGCAACTGCGAGCACGAGGTCTCCCTGGCGTCCGCCGCCTCGGTGCGTTCCGCCCTCGACCCCGCCCGCTACGACGTCCTCGCCCTCACCATCGGCCGGGACGGACGGTGGCAGGACGCCGACGGGCGGCCGCTGGCGGGCACCGCCGCGGAGAGCGTGGCCGCCGCCCTGGTGCTGCTGGCCGGCTGCGACGTGGCCTTCCCGGCCGTCCACGGCCCGTACGGCGAGGACGGCACGCTGGCCGCGCTGCTGGACCTGGCGGACGTGCCGTACGTCGGCGCGGGGGTCAGGGGCGGAGCGCTGGCCATGGACAAGTGGGCGACCAAGCTGGTGGCCGAGGCGGTCGGCGTCGCCGTGGCCCCCGGACTCCTGGTCACGGCGGACGACGCGGACCAGGTGGTCTTCGACGGCCCGGTCGTGGTGAAGCCCGTCGCCGCCGGATCCAGCCACGGCGTCTCCCTCGTCCTCCGGGCCCCGGACCTCGCCCCGGCGCTCGCCGAGGCCCTGCGGCTCGACGACCGGGTCCTGGTCGAGCAGCTGGTCGTCGGCCGCGAGGTGGATCTCGCCGTGCTGCGGCGGGCGGACGGCAGCCTGACGGTGGGACCGCCGCTGGAGATCGTCCTGGACGACGGACGCTTCTTCGACACCGAGCAGAAGTACGAGGGAGGGGCCCGGTTCCTCATACCCGCCCCGCTCTCCGCCGACGAGCACGACCAACTGGTCGAGGCGTCGCTGGCCGTGTTCACCGCACTGGGGTGCCGCGGGGTCGCCCGGTGCGACTTCTTCCTGACCGCCGACGGGCCCGTCCTGAACGAGGTCAACACCATGCCGGGCATGACCGCCCGGTCCCAGGTCCCGAAGATGTTCGCGCAGCAGGGGCTGGGCTATCCCGCGCTGCTGGACGAACTCGTGCGCGGCGCCCTCCGCGCGGATCCCCGCACCCTGGCCCGCCCCCACGGCGTGGCCGCCGAGCGGAGTCACGCATGAGTGTGCCGCTGGATGCCCTGAACGCCGTCCTTCCCGGCCGCGACCGGGAACCCGTCCACCACCACAGGAGGCTTCCCGTGTCCTTCTCCCTGCCCCGGCTGCTGCACTCGGCCCGCGTCTACACGCTCACCGCCCTCGAAGTCGCCGTCCTCGGCGCGGGCTCGGACCTCATGACCGCGGACCCGGGTCCTGCCCGGAGCGCGGACCGCGACCCGGACCGGGACCCGCTGACGGTCCCGGCCCCGGCCGGGCGCCACCGCGCGGTCTCCGGAGTGAGCGGCGTCTCAGGGGCATCCGAGGCGCTTCGGTGACACTGGAGGGAACCGCGGAGGGCCCACTGCCCGTCCGACGAGCCGGGGCAGGGATCGAGAGCAGGGACGACGACGTGAACAACGGCACGAACCGCTTGCTGGAGCGGCTGGTGCGCAGTGTGGTGTGGATGGCGGGCCTCGGAATCCTGCTGGGCCTGGGGATCGTGGATCTGTACCTGCGGCAGGCCGGCGCACCCGCCATCCTGCTGGCGGCCCTCGTCGCCACGATCATGTGGCGGCTGTCGGGTGAGGCGCTGGGCACCGGCGCGCTGGTCCTGGGCGCGGTCATGCTGCTGGCGACGATGCGCTTTTCGTCCGGTCTCCAGGAAGCCCTGCCGTTCGGCCTCACCGTGGCCGCCGTCACCCTGATGGTCATCGGGCTGACCGCCTGGCGGGCGGAGCCGGTGCGCGCCGCGCTCGCGATCCCGCTGCTGCTGGGCGGCCTGGTCCTGCAGCCCCTGCAACTGTCGGCCACGCGGATCACCCCCGTCGTCTCCCTCGCCCTGGCGCTGGCCGGTGTCATCGCCGGCGCCACGGGCCTGTGGGCCCGCATGCTCCAGGCCGGCCGCCGGCGCCAGGCGATCGCCGACCAGCTGGCCCAGCGCACGAGCATCGCGTCCGACCTGCACGACTACGTCGCCCACCACGTCACCGGCATCGTGGTGCTCGCCCAGGCCGCCCAGAGCGTCGCGGCCAAGCAGCCGCAGGCGGTGCTCCCCGCCCTGGAGCGCATCGAGGCGGCCGGGGACGAGGCGATGACCGCCATCCGCCGCATGGTCGCCCTGCTGCACGAACCCGGCTCGCAGGCCCGTCTCACACCGATGGGCACGATCACCGACATCGCCTCCCTCGCCGACCACTTCACCTCCGGCGACGACGTGAAGGTGCGGCTGAGGATCGCCGGGGACTTCGACGACGTGCCGATCGACGTCCAGTCGGCCGTGCACCGGGTGGTGATGGAGGCCCTGACCAACGTCCGCAGGCACGCCGAGGACGTGCGCGCCCTGGAGATCCTGGTGGGCCGCGAGGCCCGGCCCGACGCGGTGACGGTCGAGGTCTCCAACGACGGCCGCGGCCGCGACGGCCTCTCGTCGGGGGGCGGCTACGGACTGACCGGTCTCCGCGACCGGGCCGTGGCGCTCGGCGGCTCCTTCACCGCCGGTCCGAGGACCCCCGAGGGCTGGACCGTCCGAGCCCGTATCCCCGCGGGAGGCCCGCGATGACCATCCGCGTGCTGCTCGCGGACGACCAGGCCATGGTCCGCACCGGCTTCTCCCTGATCCTCGGCGCCGAGGACGACATCGAGGTGGTGGGCGAGGCGAAGGACGGCGTCCAGGCCCTGGAGCTCAGCCGGCAGCTCGACCCGGACGTCGTGCTGATGGACATCCGCATGCCGCGGCTGGACGGGCTGCAGGCGCTGCGCGAACTGAACCGCGCCGGTGCGGCCGCCCCCAAGGTCGTGGTCGTCACGACCTTCGACGAGGACGCCTACGTCTACGAGGCGCTCAACAGCGGTGCCTGCGGCTTCCTCCTCAAGGACTCGGGTCCGGTACTGCTCACCGAGGCGGTGCGGGCGGCCCATTCCGGCGAGGCGCTGGTGAGTCCGGCGATCACGGTCCGGCTGCTGAGGGGCATCCAGCCGCCGCGGACGGGGTCCCCGGCCGCGTCCGACCTGTCCTCACGCGAGACCGAGGTGGTGCGGCTGGTGGCCGACGGCATGACGAACGCGGAGATCGCGGCCGCGCTCTTCGTGTCCCTCGGCACGGTCAAGACCCACCTGGGGAACATCCAGACCAAGCTCAACGCCCGCAACCGGGTCGAGATCGCGCTGTGGGCGTGGCGCTCCGGTCTGGTCGACGGGTAGCGCGCGTCACGTCGAGTCCCGCGGGGCTCCAGGCACTTGGGGAACGAGCAGGTAGTGCTGACGGACGCCTTCGACTGGTCCGCCGTGTTCTACGTCAACGTACTGATGGCCGGCGCCGGTCTCGTCGCGGCGGTCGTCCTGCTGCCCGGGACCGCACGAGGCGTCCGCGGCGGCTTCGACCTGCCCGGCGCGGTGCTCGGCACCGCGTCCTCCTCCCTGCTGGTCATCGGCCTCGTCCAGGGGCCGGACCGGGGCTGGGCCTCGCTGGTCGCGCTGTGGTCCCTGGTGCTCGCGGTCGTCCTGTTCGCGCTGTTCGTGGTCGTCGAGTCCAGGTCCGCCTCGCCCCTCGTGCCCCTGGGGCTGTTCCGCAACCGGGACCTGTCGACCGGCACGGCCATCGCCTTCCTGCTCATGGCCACCTTCGGTGCGCTGGCCTTCTTCCTCACCCTGCTGTGGCAGTCGGTCCAGGGGTACAGCGCTCTGGCCACCGGCTTCGCCTTCGTCGTACCTTCCGCCCTGGCCCTCGTCGGCACCTTCGCCGGCGGCAGGGCCGCCACCAGGGTCGGGACGCGCAAGACGCTGCTCGCCGCTCTCGCGATCAGCACCGCCGGCGCGATCGCGCTCGCATCGATGATCAGCGTCGACCGGCCGTACGCCGCGCTCGCCGTCCCGCTGGCCGTGCTGTCGCTGGGACAAGGGATGGTCTTCGTCACGATGTTCGCCGCCGCGTCGACCGGCGTTCCGGCCGAGGACCAGGGCATCGGCAGCGGCATCGCCGCCACCGGCCGGCAGATCGGCGGCGCCGTCGGCCTCGCCCTCCTGATCGCCCTCGCCGGTGCGTTCGGCGGATCGCACGCGGAGGGCGATCCGAGCGGGATCGTCGACGGCATCAGGGCCGCTGTCTGGGCCGTCGCCGTCGGCATCGACCTGACCGCACTGGCCGTCCTGAACCTGCGGCGGGCCCCGTCCGTCATCAGTGCCACGAGCATGGCCGCAGCCGGGACCGCGGCAGAGGCGGCCGGTGACCGCGGCCTCTGACCCGTCTCCCCCCGCGCGGGAGATGCCGTCCCGGTGACCCCGGCGCTCCGGCACCGCCCGTGTGCCATCTTGCGCGGCCCCACGACCCCGGGGCCGCACAGCGGCATGCCCGGGGTCACCCCCTGTCAGGACGCCACCGGATCCAGCACTTGCTCGGCCCAGATGGTCTTGCCCACGGGCAGGTACCGGGTTCCCCAGCGGTGGGAGCACTGGGCCACCAGGAAGAGCCCACGCCCTCCCTCGTCGGTGGTGGCCGCCCTGCGGATGTGCGGGAAGGTGCTCGACGCGTCACTGACCTCGCAGATCAGCGTCCGGTCCAGCACCAGCCGGAGCCGTATCGGATCATGACCGTGCCGAATCGCGTTGGTGATCAGCTCGCTGACGATGAGTTCCATGTCGAAGGCCAGGTGCTCCAGACCCCACTGGTCGAGTTGCCGCCGCGCGAGTGAGCGCATGCTGCCCACCGCCCCCGGGACAGGGGGCACGGTCCACGTCGCCACCTTCTCGGGGTCCAGGGTGCACGTCCGGGCCAGGAGCACGGCAAGACCGTTGTCCTGGGTGAGGTGGGGTGCGATGAGGTCGGCGATCACGCCGCACATGTCGTCGAGCGGACGGCTCCGGCCGGAGATGACCGCGCCGAGCCGTGAGGCCGGCGCGCCGGCCCTTTCGGGGCACCGCAGGAGGTCCTGGCTGCAGAACACCAGGGTGCTGCCTTCGCCCAGCTCGACGTCCAGCGGCTCGAACACCGGGTCCCCCAGACCGAGCGGGTTGTTGACCGGCAGATCGGGGAAGTCCACCTCCCCCGCCTCTCCGACGACGGCGGGAGGGGGATGACCGGCGCTCGCCATCACACAGCGCCGCGTGATGGGGTCGTACACCGCGTACAGACAAGTGGAACCCTTCAGCGCCTCCACCACGGGTGCGGCTCCCGAGGCGTGTTCGCGCTCCAGGAGACGCGGCACCATCTCGTCGATCTGGCCGAGCAACTCGTCGGGCGGTAGGTCGAGTTGAGCCAGAGTACGGATCGCGGAGGAGAGGTGCCCCATGCATGCGGCCGCCTGGAACCCCTCCCCCGGCACCGCACCCACGACCAGGGCCACCCGTGCACCCGAGAGGGGGATCACGTCGAACCAGTCACCGCCGACTCCCTCGTGCACACGGGACGGCCGGTAGTGGTGGGCCACCTCGACCGCACTCTGCTCCGCGACGCTGCGGGGCAGCATGCTCGCGTGGAGGGTGAGGGCGGCCGTGTGCTCATTGGTGTAACGACGGGCGTTGTCCACGCAGACCGCCGCGCGCGCGACGACGTCCTGGGCGAGAACGAGGTCGTCCGCCTCGAAGGGCTTCGTGCGACTCCGGTACAGGTGCACGAAGCCCAGGGTCACGCCCCTGGCACGTACCGGTACGAGGATCAAGGAGCCGATCCCGTGCTCGTGCATGGCGCGGACCCGCTCGTCGGTGTACTGCCGCAGCCATGCGGCATCCTCGTCGAGGTGGGGAATGAGCCTCGGCCGCCCGTCGGCGAGGCTCTGCACATGAGGCGAATCGGAAGGATAGTTGCGCAACTGCCCGAGCTCCGCGAGCCCCTCGAAGATCTTCGGCTTCGCTGCCTTGCGGGCCACGAGGCGCACCACGACCGGACCGGTGCCGGTCGGCTTCGGTTCCGGCTCCGTGCCGGCCATGACGCTGTCCAGCAGGTCCACCACCGCGACGTCGGCGAATCGCGGCACCAGCATCTCCACGAGCTCCTCCGACGTGCACCGCACGTCGAGCGTCGTCCCGATGCGGACCGCGGCCTCACCGATGAGCGACAGTCGCTCACGCGTCTGGAACTGGTCCGTGATGTCGATGATCAGGTCGGTGACTCCGAGGACGCCGCCGTCCGGCCCGGTCAGGACCACGGACGACACGTTCCACACGTGTTCCCTCTCGGGATCCGCGGGGGTGCGGCCGCGATGGACGGCGTTGACGATCGGATGGCCGGTCTCCAGCACCTTCCTGAGGCGGCACTCGATCGCCGTGGTGTCGACCCCCGGCAGCAGATCGCTGATGGATTTCCCGAGGGCCCGTTCCTCGGGAAAACCGTGGATGTACTCCAGAGCGGTGTTGACCCGTACGACGCGCAGGTCCCGGTCGTAGACCGCGATGCCGATCGGCGCCTGCGTGAACAGCGCCTCCAGGATCGCCAGCCCCTCCGTGTCCGAGCAGGGGGCCACGGGGACGGCGATGACCACGCAGCCCTCCCCCCGCCCTCCCGGCTCCCGCAGTGTCGACGTGTGCAGGACGACATCGGCGGGTGGGCCCTCCCGACGGGCGAGCGAGGCGCGGTGGCCGGGAACGGCCGGATCCGCCGGGCCTGCGACACCTCGGGACGGCCGCGCGAAAACCTCGGGCCACAGCTCGGCCGCCGCGCGACCGACGACCTCGGACGGGCTCCAGCCGAAGAGATCCTCGGCCGCGGCGCTCCACGCGGAGACGACGCCGTGCCGATCGAGCACAAAGCCGGCGATCCTCTCGTCGCCGGGCGGGGGACGGCTCGCAGAAGAAGTGCCCATACTCGGTCCCGTCACGCGAGTGACGCCCCGCAGGCCGGCGTCCACTGCAGGTCGGCTGGCGTCGATGGGCCTGCGGCGGGGACCACCGACGGGTAGGTGTCCTTTCAGCCTAAGCAGACCGCTTGCGTCCCGCCCGGCTGCCCTCTCGCGGGCGCCCTGTCCGGGGAACACCGGCGGGGAGCACGCGCGGGACACACGGTGTGTCCGGTGTCGCGCAGCACACCACACTACTTGCTTGCGTACGCACACGTTGCTAGGTTGGACCACGCACCGCACGACGTGTGCGCAGGGCCCGTCCCGCCCACCAACCCGGCGGAATCCAGGGCCCGATCTCCTGTACGACGGTACAATCCCACCACCGACCTCTAGGGCCCGCTGTGCGAATGGAGCCGGAGATTCCGCCACACACCCTGGTACCGGAAGACCTCGTCTTCGCTTCCGCATTCCGTACCGTCGAAGAGCCTCTGCTGCATTCCCTGCATTTTTGGTACCGAGGGGAGATCCCCGAGGGCCAGGCCGACGTCGTCGACACCGCGTACTCCAGTTACGGGACTGTTCTGCGGGCGTTCCCGGTACGGCTCCGCCGGTTGATCTGGGAGGGAGATTCCGGGCCGGCCGATCACGGCGCTCCCGACGAACCCGCAGATCCGCCCCTGCCCCGCCTCCATCCCGTCACCATCGGACAGGCGGATCTCGACGCCCTCGACCGATGCTGCCGGATGCTGCGCAATGCGCGCGGAGAAGGCCCCGCGAACCCGCTCGGAGAAATTCTCGAAGAGATAGGGGGCGGGATCGACCTCGCGGAGAACTTCTCGCGCGTGCTCCGGGTCCTGAGCCTCCCGGTACCCCGAGAGCTGCTCGCGACTTCCTCGGGCGGCCGCACGGCGCCGCGGGAACACCACCATTACTGCGCCGAGGTCATCCGTGCGCTGAGTGGCGGTGACGAATTCCAGCGCCTTGCTCATCAGGCGTTCTATCGCGCCCTCGACTCGGCGACGCATTAGGTCCCGGAGCGGCCCCACCGCGGTACGAGGACGTGTTGCCACCGTCGGAGCACGGGTTCAGTCGAGTCGGGCGGCGATGGTTTCCAGCTGTCCGGCGAAACCGGCGACCGTGGCAGCGTCGAGGTGATCGATGACGCGCCTGCGGGCGCTCGCCAGGTTGGTGGGATACGCGGACTGCAGGCGCCTTCGGCCTTCGGCTGTCAGCCTCGCCACGCTCCCGCGGGCGTCGTTGGCGTCGCGCTGCTTCACCACCCACCCGCGTGTCTGCATGGCATCGGCCACGCGTGAGATCCGGCTCACGGACAGGGCGGTGGCGGCCGCCAGATCGGTCATGCGCATCTCGCGCCCCGCGGCCTCGGACAGGTGGACCAGCACCGCGTACTCGGACATCGTCAGCCCGGTCACCTTCAGCAGGTCTTCGTCCAGCGCCTTCGGCAGCGCCACCATGACGTGCATCAGGGCACGCCAGAAGCGTTCCTCGTCCGGGTTCAGGGGGGCATCCGATGTCACCGGGGCAGAGTACCGTGCCCGTGAACCGGCGGAACCGGACCGTGCCGCGGGCCGGCGTCCGCTTCGGGACCCGGCGCCCCGCGGGGACGGCCGCGGTGCGAGCGTCAGTCCCGCGCGCCGGGACGAGGGTCCGGCCGGAGTCGTCCGGCCCAGGTCAGCGCGTCCTCGGCCTGGGCGGCGAGCGCGGTGACGAGGTCGGACGCGGACGGCAGATCGGTGACGAGGTCGACGGCCTCGCCCGCCCAGACCGGCAGCGGGGGGATCGCCCCTCGGGCCACGTCGTCCTGGTAGTCCTGACGGGCCCGGCGGTCGTCGGCCAGTTCGGCCTCCCGGCCGCGCCACCGGTCGAGGTAGGGATGGCCGAGCGTACGGGCGGTGTACTTGCCGGTGGGCCAGCTCGCGCCGCGGGCGATGTCCAGCACGCTGTTGCGTTCGGTGTCCTGTCCGCGTCCTTCGACGAGGGCCCTGCCGACGGAGGGGGCGGCCAGTGCCTCGGTCGTGGCCTGGAAGCGGGTGCCGATGAGGGCTCCGGCGGCGCCCAGGGCCAGGGCCGCGGCGACGCCGCGGCCGTCGGCGATCCCACCGGCCGCCAGGACCGGTGCCGGCGCCGCGAGATCGACCACGAGCGGCACGAACGGGAGGGTCGAGCGCCCGTGCCGGGCGCCGTGGCCACCGCTCTCGGTTCCCTGCGCCACGATGACGTCGGCTCCCACCTCCACGGCCCGCCGTGCCTCGTCCAGATCGGTGACCTGGACGATCAGAACCGCGTCCGACCGGCGGATCCGGTCGACGAACGGGCCCGGGTCACCGAAGGACAGCATCACCGCCGCAGGACGGAACTCGAGGGCCCGCTCCACCGCGCCGGCATCGACCGCCCAGGTCAAAAAGCCGACACCCCACGGCTGGTCGGTGCCCTCCGCGACGATCGCCAACTCCCGCTCCAGCCATGCCCGGTCCCCTGACGCACCACCCACCATCCCGAGCCCGCCCGCTCGCGAGACGGCCGCGGCCAGCGCGCCGCCGGCCGAACCGCCCATCGGTGCCAGCACGATCGGGTGCCGCACACCCATCAGCCGCGTCAGCTCCGTCGACAACGCCATGGCCGGATCACCGCCTGCCGACGTCGTGCGCGGTGCCGTCGGTGACCGCGTGGAGCTTGTCGGGGTTGGCCACGTTGTGCACGGCCGTGATGCGGCCGTCCGCGTCGAAGTCGAGGGTGACGGTGGCGATCACGCGGTCCGGGCCGCTGAACAGCATGCCCGGTCCGCCGTTGATCTCGACCAGTTCGGCGTTCATGTCCGCGGGCTCGATGCCCTGGTAGCTGACGGTGCCCATGGCCGCGAACCATGCGGCCACGGTCCGCGCGCCCACGACCGGGCGCAGTGCCTGCCGGACCTTGCCGCCTCCGTCGGTCCACAGGGTGACGTCCGGGGACAGCAGCTCCATCAGGGCGTTGACGTCACCACCGGTCGTCGCGGCGAAGAACCGCTCGGTGACCTCGCGCTGCCGCGCCCGGTCGGCGGTGAAGCGGGGCCGCCGGGCCCGCACATGCTCCCGGGCGCGGTGTGCGGCCTGCCGGACCGCCGCCTCGGAACGCTCCACCGCCTCCGCGATCTCGGCGTGGCTGAAGCCGAAGACCTCCTTCAGCACGAACACCGCGCGCTCCAGCGGGCTCAGCGTCTCCAGGACCACCAGCATCGCCATGGACACCGACTCGGCGTCCGTGACGGTCTCGGCGGTGTCGCGGCTGGTGAGGATGGGCTCCGGAAGCCACGGCCCGACGTAGGTCTCGCGCTTGCGGCGGGTGGAGCGCAGCCGTTCCAGCGCCAGGTTCGAGACGATCCGGGTCAGGTACGCCTTGGGGTCGGCGACCTGCGAGCGGTCGGCGGCCGACCACTTGATCCAGGCGTCCTGGACCGCGTCCTCGGCGTCTGCCGCGGTGCCGAGGAAGCGGTAGGCCACCGAGAACAGCAGGTTGCGGTGCCGGTGGAACACCTGCTGGTCGATGTCGCCGGACACGTGCGTCACCGTGCCTCCGGGTTCCGGGTGAAGCGGCCGCCGCGGGGCCAGAACGCTCCCGAGGCGGGCATCTTCTTCATACGGCCGTAGGTCGGCCAGGGCGAGGCGGTCACCATCTCCTTGTACCGGGCCGCCGCACGACCTGTCAGGTGAATGCGTCGCGGGCTGTCGTCGGGGCGGGTGAACTGCACGACCGCGTCGCGCCGTCCCAGGCTCACCGGTGTGTGGTAGTGGCCGAAGCGGAACGGCCTCGGCTGCTTGCCCCGCAACGAGCGGGCGATCGACACCGCGGCGTGCACCCCGGTCGGCATGCCGCTCTGGCAGGTGCCGTGCAGGACGCCGTAGCCCTGGCGGACCGCGGCCGCGTCGCCCACCGCGTACACGTCCGGGTGCGACACCGAACGCAGCGCGGTGTCGGTGACGATGCGGCCGCGCTCGTCGACGGTCAGCCCGGCGGCGGCCGCCAGCGGTGACACACGCGTGCCGCCGGCCCACACGACCACATCGGCGGCGATGCTCTCCCCGCCCGTGAGCCCGACCGCGCCGGGCAGCACCTTGGCCAGTTCGGCTCCGCCGCGCACGCTGACGCCCAGCCGGTCGAGCGCCCTCCGCAGATACGCCCTGGCCTTCGGGCCCATGGCCGCACCGGGCTCGCCCCGGCCGAGCAGGACGACGTTCAGGCCGGGGTGCCGCTCGGCGATCTCCGCGGCCGACTCGACGCCGGTCAGACCGGTGCCGGCCACCACCACCGTCCCGTGGGCCAGGCGCGACAGCCGGTCCGCCAGGGCCTCGGCGTCCCCCGGGCTGTTGAGGGTCCAGGCGTGGTCGGCGGCTCCGGGCACTGCGGCCGTGTCGGCGACGCCGCCCAGTCCGTAGACGAGCGTGTCGTAGGGCAGGACCCGGTCGTCGTCGATCCGTACCGTCCTCGCGTCCGCGTCCACCGCCGTCACCCAGCCGCGCACGAACCGCACGCCGGTGCCGGCCAGCAGCTCCGGGACGCTCAGTTCGGCGACCCGCCGCCCGGTCGCCGTCATGTGCAGTCGCATGCGCTCGGTGAAGCGCTCCTGCGCGTTCACGAGGCTGACGCGAACGTCGTCATCCCGGCCGACCCGGGCCGCGAGCTGGACGGCCGCGGCCGTGCCCGCGTAGCCCGCGCCCAGGATCAGGACGCGGTGTGCGCCCGCCCTGCGGGCTTCCCGCTGTGCGTTCATCGCTTCGCCTTCCTCCGAGCCGCTGTTGACGACCACCGGATGGAGGCAGGCGCCCGGTCCGTGACATGCGGTCGATGTGACGCGCGACACAGCACCCTTGGCGGCCGGGCTACTGCCGGCCTCCCGGCCTGGCCGCGTGCCCCGCGGCGTGGTGCAGGGAGCGCCAGGCGACCACGGCCCAAGCGGCGACGAGCAGGACGTAGAAGCCGACGGCGGTCCAGATGAACAGCTGGGAGCCGGTGCGGACGGCGAGGGCGCCGGTGCCGGTGACGCAGGCGCCGAGGGGGAAGATGAACGACCACCAGGTCGGCGCGAAGGGCAGTCCCGACCGGATCTCCCGTGCGGTCAGCGCGGCGGCGAGCACCAGCCACAGCATGGCGAAGCCCCACACCCCGAGGCCGCCGAAGAGCGCGAAGACGGCCGCGCCCCGCGCGTAGGGGGCGAGCAGTGTGCTCGGTGCGGCCGTGGCCAGTGCACCCAGCGCGGTCACGCCCTGTCCCAGCGCTCCCACGCCGATCCACACCGTGGGCACCACCGCGCCCGTGGGGGCCTCGTGGTGCACCAGACGGCTGTACATCATGGCCAGTACCAGCAGGATCGCCACCAGGGCGAGCCCGAACATCGCGTAGCAGGCCAGCAGCAGGGCCAGCCGGGGCTGGCCCGCCGGGGCGTGCGGGACGAGCAGCGCCCCGGTCGCGGCCGACACCATCGGCGGCACCACCGGCATCAGCCAGCCGCCGAACGCGGCGTCCGGTGCGTAGCGGTGCCGGGTGACCATCAGGTAGGGCACCGTGCAGGCCGTGACGAGGCCGAGTACGGTGCCGAGCGACCACAGCACCCAGTCCACGTCCAGCGCCGCCCGCGCCCCGATGACCGGCTCGCCGAGCAGCAGCGTTCCGGCGCCCACGATCAGCAGTGCCATGGGCGGCGCACCGAAGAACTGGGACAGCGTCGGATCGGCGGCGTGCAGCCGCAGCGCCCGCTGCCGGACGTATTCGGCGGTGAGCAGGGCGAGCAGCAGCGCGGCCCCGATCCAGACCACCATCGCGGCGTCCCGCAGTCCGGGGAAGCTCCGCGGCAGGGTGACCGCCGCGTTGGCGACGATCCCGGTGCCCATGACGGCCGCGAACCAGCTGGGACCGAGCAGCGGACGTCTCGTCCGCTCGGCCCGGCGCGGCCGGGGGCGGGCGTGGACGGGACGTCTCGGGCCCGCGTCGTCCGTGGTCGGGAGGGATCGGGCACTGCTCGGGTGGGGCGGCACGGCGTAGAACGCCTCTTTCCTCGTCGTGGGGACACCGTCGGTGGTCGGCCGGCGGCGTGGGCCCACGCACAAGAGCTCGCGAGTCGCGGCCGAGTCCGTCGGCCCGTTGGCTCGCTGGCGCAAGGAGGCTATGACGGCTTCCCGTGCAGGGCGCATAACACCGTGTGCCACGACAGCCTCACTTCCGGACACGACGGGTGGTGCCGGTCGAAACGCCGCCGGTCGGCGGCGTACCGCCGCCGATGCGATGTCCGGATGTGCCGCCGTTGTGGCAGGTCCGGCTCTCTCTCCCGGCGCCCGGACCGCCGTACCGTCGATGGCGCGACACGGCGGATGGGTTCGCCTCAACGACGAGATGTGGAACCGAGGTCCTTGGACGCCATGCGGTACGGCCAAGGAGACCGGCCGCGTCCACCCATCGATCGCTCCGAGTGAGGAAAGAAGGCGACCCAATGGTGTCGCAGTCACACGCCGGGGAGCCCGTGCTCCGCAGGCTGGAATTCGGCCTCAACGAATGGCTCGTGGACGAGCAGTACAAGCGGTACCTGGAGGACCCGGGCTCGGTCGACCAGACCTGGCGGGACTTCTTCGCCGTCCCGGCCTCCGCGATCGGCCGGCAGGCGCGCCACGGAACGACCCCCGCCCAGGACGGCGCGGGCGACGCGGCGCTCAAGGCGGTCCGGGTCGCGGCGTTGATCGACGCGTACCGGGTGCGCGGACACCTGGTGGCCGACACCGACCCGCTCGCGGCGGAGCCCGCGGTCGCCCACTCGGAGCTCGACATCACGGCGTTCGGACTCGGCGACGAGGACCTGGACAGGGAGTTCGTCGTCGACGGCTTCGCCGGGCGGGACTCGATGACCCTTCGGCAGGTGGTGGACGCGCTGCGGGACGCGTACTGCCGGACCGTCGGTGCCGAGTACATGCACATCAGGGCCTTCGAGGAACGCCGGTGGATCCAGCAGCGGGTCGAATCCCCGCAGCCCCGGCCGGACCGTGCCGAACAGCTGCAGATCCTCTACCGGTTGGGCGCGGCCGAGGCCTTCGAGACGTTCCTGCAGACCAAGTACGTGGGCCAGAAGCGGTATTCGCTGGAAGGCGGCGAATCGGCGATCGTGCTCCTGGACGCCCTGCTGTTCCGGTCCATCAGGGCCGGTGTGGGGGAAGCCGTCATCGGGATGGCGCACCGGGGCCGGCTCAACGTACTGGCCAACATCGTCGGCAAGTCCTACGCGGAGATCTTCCACGAGTTCGAGGACGCCGTGGACATCCGCTCCGTGCAGGGCTCCGGAGACGTGAAGTACCACCTCGGCGCGGAGGGGACCTACCGTGCGCTGGACGGCAGCGCGATCGCCGTCTCCGTCGTGGCGAACCCCTCGCACCTGGAGATCGTGGGGCCGGTCGCGCAGGGAGTCGTGCGCGCCAAGCAGGACCTGGCCGCGGGCGGTGGCGAAGCCCACTCCGTCCTGCCCGTCGTCGTCCACGGCGACGCCGCGTTCGCCGGTCAGGGCGTGGTCTCCGAGACGCTGAACATGTCCCAGCTGCCGGGATACCGCACCGGCGGCACCGTGCACATGGTCATCAACAACCAAGTCGGCTTCACGACGGCGCCCGCCAGCGGCCGTTCGAGCACCTACGCCACCGATGTCGCCAGGACGGTCGAGGCCCCGGTCCTGCACGTCAACGGGGACGACCCCGAGGCCGTCGTCAGGGCCGCGCGCCTGGCCTTCGACTACCGCCAGGAGTTCCACAAGGACGTCGTCATCGACCTGGTCTGCTACCGGCGCAACGGGCACAGCGAGGTCGACGACCCGTTCATCACACTGCCGACGATGTACGACCGCATCGACGCCAGGCCCTCGGTGCGCAAGCTGTACGCCGAGGCGCTGGTCCGCCGCGGGGACATCGGGGAACGGCAGGTGGAGGGCGCGCTGCGGGACTACCAGGCACACCTGGAAGAGGCCTTCGTCGAGACCCACGCGCCGTCCGCGCCCGGCACGCCGCAGCCCGTCGGCCCGGTGGCCGTCGATGACCCCGCGGACGGAGCCGCCCCGCGGGCCGCGACCGCCATCGCGGAGGAGACCGCCCGGCGGGTCATCGCGTCCCAGACCGGCGTGCCGCAGGGCTTCACCGTGCACCCGCGCGTCCTGCCGCAGCTCCAGAGGCGCACCGCGATGCTGGACGCGGGAACGATCGACTGGGCCACGGCCGAAACCCTGGCGCTGGGCTCCCTGTTGCTCGACGGGGTTCCGGTGCGGCTGTCCGGGCAGGACTCCCGCCGCGGCACCTTCGGCCAGCGCCACGCGGTGCTCACCGACCGGCGCACCGGCGCGGAGCACACACCGCTGAGCTCCCTGGACGCGCGGGCGGCGGCCTTCACGCCCTACGACTCGATGCTCTCCGAACTGGCCGCGCTGGCCTTCGAGTACGGCTACTCGGTGACCCGGCCCGAGGCCCTGGTGCTGTGGGAGGCCCAGTTCGGCGACTTCGCCAACGGCGCCCAGACCGTCATGGACGAGTACATCTCGTCGTCCGAGCAGAAGTGGGGGCAGCGCGCCGGAGTGACGCTGCTGCTGCCGCACGGCCTGGAGGGGCAGGGGCCGGACCACTCGTCCGCGAGGATCGAGCGGTTCCTGCAACTGTGCGCGCGGGAGAACATGACCGTCGCCATGCCCTCGCTGCCCGGCAACTACTTCCATCTGCTCAGGCAGCAGGCGTTCGACGGGCACAAGAGGCCCCTGGTCGTCTTCACTCCCAAGTCGATGCTGCGGCTGAAGGCAGCCACCTCCGGTCTGTCGGAGTTCACCACGGGCGCGTTCCGTCCCGTCATACCGGACGGCACGACGGACACCGCCGGGATCAAGCGCGTGCTGGTGTGTTCCGGGAAGGTCTTCTACGACCTGGACGCCCACCGGCGGAACGCGGGCCTGACGGACACCGCGATCGTCCGCCTGGAGCGCCTCTACCCGTTCCCGGACGAGGAGCTCGGCGCGGAACTGGCCCGCTTCCCGGTCGATGCCGAGGTGCGGTGGGTGCAGGAGGAGCCGGAGAACCAGGGCGCATGGTCCTTCGTGGCCCCGCACCTGCACCGCGGGATCGGATGCGTCAGCCGGCCGCAGGCTCCGGCCCCCGCCGTGGGCTCCGCCCGGCGCCATGCGGGCGAGCAGAAGGACCTGGTGGAGTCGGCCTTCCGCTGACCGACCGGTTGACACCCGTACGGGCGGATCCCCCTCGGACACGGTGCGAGGGGGATCCGCCCGTACGGGCGCCCGATGGGTCAGAGGTGGTGGACGGCGGTGCGCGAGACGACGGCCTGCGCGAACAGCTTGCGGTAGAAGGGACCGAGGCCCTCGGGGATGGTCAGGGTCCGGAACGCCTCTCCCACGGACAGGAGCCGGCGATGGACCGTCCCGCGGTGCGGGTCCCACGGAGCCAGTCGCACCTCCGCCCGCCACATCGCCCGGATCAGCACCAGCCCCTCCTGCGGGCCGCGTACGCAGACACCCCGGCTGAACCCGAGGAGCCTGCGCTCCACCACCGCGGCACAGGCTTCCTCACGGACCTCCCGGCGCATCGTGTCCCGGCACCGCTCGCGCGGCTCGGGGCGGCTGGAGGGCAGGCGCCAGCGCTGTCCGTCCTCGCTGACGAGGAGGATCCGGTCACCGACGACGCACACCACCTCCGCGCCGTACGGCGTGCCCGGCGGTGGTTCAGGGGGCGGGCAGTAGGCGACGCGCCAATCCTGACCGTGGGCGGGCGCCGTGAAACCGGCGCCGTTCTCAGCGATGTTGTTCATGATTCCCTTCCAACCGTCAGAGGGAGCCGGCGGGGACAGGTCCGTGAGCCCCCGGCATCCCCGGCCGGGGGCTCACGCTCTCACCGTCGCGGACGGATCAGGCCACGCGCTGCAGGGCTTCGGCGGCACCGCCGGGACCTCGGCCACCGTGCGGTGGATCCCGAGGAAGCCCAGCACCGCGCCGAAGGCCGTCAGGCACGCGGCGATGGCGAAACTGAGGGCGTAACCGCGCACGGTGGCGGTCATCGCGTCCATACCCGCGTGCCGCAGCACGGTGGCATGGCTGGTGCCCACGGAGACCAGGGCGGCCAGGCCGAGGGCGCTGCCGATCTGCATGGACGCGTTGTTCATGCTGGTGGCGATGCCCGCGTCCTCGCCCGTGGCGCCGTCCACTCCCGCGACGGTGGAACCGACGAGGACCAGACCGCCTCCCAGCGGCACGAGGAGCAGGCCCGGCAGCACATCGGCCACGTAGCTGCCGTGGACGCTCAGACCGGCGAGCAGAAGGTAGCCGGCCGTGGAGATCGCGAGTCCTCCCCCGTTGAGCATCCGCAGCCCGTAGCGGCGGAGGAGGCGTGGTGCGAGCACGGTCGCGCTGAACAGGATGACCAACCCGAAGGGGATGAAGGCGAATCCGGTCGCCAGCGGCGAGAAGCGCAGCGTGTGCTGCACGTACAGGCTCAGCGAGAAGAAGAACGTGGCGAAGCCCACGTAGTAGCAGATGCGCACCACGTTGGCGATGCTCCGGTTGCGCGAACGCAGGAACGCCAGGGGTACCAGGGGTGCGGACACCCGGGCCTCGACCAGTACGAAGCCGATCAGGAGGAGCACGCCGATCCCCACGGAGCCGAGGACGGGGAGCGAGAGCCACGCGTGGCCCGCCTTCTCCAACAGCCCGAACACCAGCAGGAGCAGGCCGAGGGTGACCAGGGCGGCTCCCACGACGTCGGGCCGCCCGCGCCTGGCGGCGGCACGGCTCTCGGAGACCAGTTTGGGGGTGGCGAGGAACGCGAAGGCCGCCACGGGAAGGTTGATGAAGAAGATCCACCGCCACGAGGCGATGTCGGTCAGGATCCCTGACAGCACGACACCCAGCGCGACGCCGACTCCCGCCAGGCCGCTCCAGATGGCCATCGCCCGCGCCCGTTCCTGGCGCTGGGTGAACATCAGCGTCACCAGGGACAGGGCCGCCGGGCTCACGAGTGCCGCGCCGATGCCCTGCGCGAACCGGCTGGCGACCAGGACACCGGCCTGCTGGGCCACCCCGGCGCTCGCCGACGAGAGCGCGAAGACCGCCAGGCCGACGAGGAAGAGGCGCCGTCGGCCGAGCAGGTCGCCCAGCCGGCCACCCAGCATCAGCAGTCCGCCGTAGGTGACGGTGTAGCCGTTGACGACCCATGCCAGGCCGGTGGTCGTGAAGCCGAGATCCCGCTGGATGGGCGGCAGCGCGACATTCACCACGGTCACGTCGAGCAGCAGCATCACCTGCACCAGACAGATGACCGCGAGCGCCCGCCATCTGCGCGGATCGGGTGCGGGGGTCGGACTGATCGGAGCCATCGTTGATCGCCTTCTGCTCGGTCGGGCCACCGCGGCGCGCCTCGGACGCCTCTGTGCGAGGCGACGCTTCAGGCCGGTCCCGGTCCATGGGTGTTCTTCTCTGCGTTCAACTCCCCGGGGGCCGCGCGTGCTGGCCGCAGATACGGACAGCGGTGGCGCACATTCGGCCCTCCGGCAGGGGGATGCGCACGGGGAGCGAACGGGGGTCCGGGGTCGGGTGTCCGGGGGTCCGCCGCGTGAGATGCCGTGATGTGCCGTCACGCGGGCATGCGGGCATGCGGGAGCGGGCCGGGCTGATGCCGGCCCGCGCCCTTACGAGGTGTCGTCCGTACGCAGCACGGCCGGTCCACGCCGCGGGTGCCGCGGCGTGGACCGGCCGTGACGTCAGTCCTTCGTGTCCTCGCCGGTCGTCCGGAAGCGGGCCCGGTACGCGCCGGGTGTCACACCCAGGTGACGCGCGAACGCTCTGCGGAGCGACTCGGGCGAGCCGAACCCCGTGCGGCGCGCCACGACCGCCATGGAGTCGTCACCGCGCTCCAGCAGCCCCTGGGCGGCCTCCAGCCTGACCTGCTCCACGTACCGGGCCGGGGTGGTTCCCACCTCCTCGTAGAAGAGCCGGGTCACGTGGCGGACGCTGACGCCCGCCCTCCGGGCCATGGCGGTCAGCGTGTGGTTGCCCCCGGGATCCTGGGCGACGGCGTCCAGGACCCGGCGGAGCGTGTCCTGTTGGGTGTGGGGAGCCTGGCACCGGGCGCTGAACTGGGACTGGCCGCCCGGTCGCTGCATGAAGACGACCATGTCCTTGGCGACCGCCCGGGCGACATCCGCGCCGTAGTGCTCCTCGACGACGGCCAGGGCCAGGTCGATACCCGCCGTGACGCCCGCCGATGTCATCAACTGCCCGTCCCGGACGAAGATGGCGTCGGGTGCGACCTGCACGGACGGGAAACGCAATGCGAGTTGCTGCGAGTACCGCCAGTGCGTCGCGGCCCGACGGCCGTCCAGGAGACCGGTCGCGGCCAGGAGGAACGCCCCCGTGCACACCGACGCCGTCAAGCGGCTCGTCTCGTTCAGCTGCCGGACGGCGTTCAGGAAGTCGTCGTCCTTGATCAGGGTCTCCCACTCCGGGCCGCCCGGGATCACCAGGACGTCGCTGGGCTCACGGACGTCCGCCACGGACAGGTCGGCGCTGAGCCGGGTCCCGGTGGAGGTCATCACCTCGGCCCCGTCCTCGGAGACGATCCGCACCTGGTAGCGCCCGCCGAATTCGTTGGCAGTCGAGAACACCTCGATGGGACCGGTCACATCGAGCAGGCGCACTCCCGGGAAGGCGAACACTGTCACGGTGAGCGGGCCCGTTCCGGGGCGCTTGTGGTTCATCGGATGCCTCCGGGCCGTGGGCGGCGTGGACACCGGATCCGGCAGGGCTCGTGCACACCGAGGAACGTGCGGTGGGACTCGCCCACAAGCTGCCGATTCCGGCTGAGCGGGCCATCCCCCCTGTCGGGTGCCGGCCGCGCCGGCAGAGGGTGCAGTGCCGCTGGCCTCACCACTCCCGGAACCGGTCGGCGAGTGCTCCGGGGCAGATCAGGAAGCGGATCACGGCCGGTGCCGGACCGCCGTTCTCGGATTTCCCACGGCAAGTGTACGCCCGTGAACAGCACCGATCCCACGACGGCCGCTCCACGGGCTGCCGTATCGCCGGCGCCGTCGGGGCCCGTACGTCCGGCCGGTGCCCACGCCGGCTCCTTGCCTCCCGTCCCGGCGGCTGTCGGGGTGATTGAAACGTTCGCTGTTCGCGGGAGGCCCCACACGCACCCGGAGGCAGCCCCGCGACGCGGGACGCCGGCTTCCCAAATCCCATAAGAAAAGGCCGAGTCGGGCATATCGCCGACCGTGTCGCACCTCTGGACGGCTTCGCGGGCTCCCTTGTAGCCTCATCCCGCAATCAGGGATTGAATCGTTACAAGGAGAGCCGCACATGCAGAGCAACCCCAGACGAGACACCCCTCAGCCGTCCGGTCCGCAGCGCCGCACCGTCCTTCAGGCGGGCATCGGCGGGGCCGCGCTCGCCGCCACCGGCCTCACGGTCGCCTCCGCCGCTCCCGCCGCCGCGCGCGACGCGGGCACCGGCGGTGCGGGCGCCGCCCACAGCGGTCCGGCGGCCCCGCACAGTTGGCACCAGTACGTCCAGGCTCCCGCCGACCGCACCGTGCGACCGGTCCGCGTGCTGCGCACCACGGGTGACGTCACCGAGCCGGAGGCACTGCTCCGTCCCCACGGCAATCCCACCGTGTTCAAGCGTCCGGAACCCACCGCACCCCCGCGCTGGCCCGACGGCACGACGGCGACCGCCTCCTCGGCCCACGGCCCGAACAACGGCAACGACGGCAATCCGCGCACCTACGACGCGTCCAACGCCGTCGACGGCAACCCCGACACCTTCTGGAACGACGACACGATCGCCGCGTACCCGGACGTCCTGACGATCACCACGCCCTCGCCGGTGACCCTGTCGGGCATCACCGTGCTGTCCAACCCCGACGGCGTGCCCAGTGCCTTCACCGTCGAGACCTGGGACGGCAGTGCGTGGCACACGGCCGCGACCGTCACCGGCAACTCAGCCGTGCAGATCCCGGTGCGGTTCGAGACCGCGGCGTCCACCAGCGGCGTCCGGATCACGGTCACCGCGGACCAGGAGACCCCCAAGGGGACCTTCACCCGGGTCAACGAGGTGTGGCCCGCCGTCGTGCCGGTGGAGCAGATCCCCAGCGTCGTCGTGGACTTCGGCAAGGTCGTGGTCGGCTACCCGCACGTCCGCTTCGCCTGGGCCTCCGCGAACAACCCCGGCGTGCGGCTCGCCTTCTCCGAGACGCTCCAATTCCTGAGCGATCGCAGCGACTTCACCCGGTCCGACCAGTCGGGGGCCCCCGGTCACGGCACCGACCAGTTCGCCGTGCCGGCCTCGGGCGCCCACTGGACGGACACCGGCGGCTACCAGAAGGACGGCAAGGTCTACGCGGACGGACTGCACGGCTTCCGCTATCTGAGGATCAGTCTCGACGCGCTCGCCGCGGACGCCCCGGTGGCGCTGCCCTGGGGGCAGGTCGCCGTCGACTCGGTCTGGCTGGACTTCAGCGCCTACTTGGGCACCCCCGACACCTACAGCGGCTGGTTCCTCAGCTCCGACGACGAGCTCAACCGCTACTGGTACGCGGCCGCGTACACCAATGAGCTGGTCACCGACACCTTCCGCCCCGGTGACGTGGACCCGCGCGGCGCCGACACGCCCTCGCTGCGCGGCAAGCTCGTCCTGCACGACGGGGCCAAGCGCGACCGGGACCCGTACATCGGCGACCTCGCCGTCTCCGCGCGCACCATGTACCTCACCCACGACGACACGCCCGAGGCCGCCCGCAACGTACTGGCCGACCTCGCCGACCACCAGCGCGCCGACGGCTGGATACCGCCCGCCTCCATCAACAACTACACACTGCCCCTTTTCGACTATCCGCTGTGGTGGGTCACCTGCAGTTGGGACTACGTCCTCTACACCGGCGACCTGCACTACGCCGCCGGCTACTACCCGCATCTGGTGAAGGTCCTCGACACCTGGTACCCGTCCGTCACCGACGCCGACGGCCTGCTCAGCAAGGGCCTCAACAACACCTCGGGATACGGGGACTACGCCTTCCTGCCGCGCTCCGGGCGGATCACCTACTACAACGTCAACTACGTGCAGGCCCTCGACGACGCGGCGTCGATCGCGCGGCTGCTCGGGCACGACGCGGACGCCGCACGCTGGTCCGCGCGGGCCCGTACCGTCGCCGACGCCGTCAACGCCCACCTGTGGGACGCGGACGCCGGTGCCTATCTCGACTCCGCCACCGGCCCGGTCCGCCACGCGCAGGACGGCAACGCCATCGCCGTCACCTCCGGCGTGGCCGGCCCCGACCGGGCGGCCTCCGCCCTCACCCACCTCGACGGCACGACCCGACTGCCCTACGGCAACGCGTTCATGGACAACGACACGATCTTCGCCGGGGCCTCCCAGCGGGTCTACGCCTTCACCTCCTATCCCGAACTCGTGGCGCGCTTCGAGACCGGCCGGGCGGACTCCGCCATCGACCAGATCAGGCGCACCTACGGGTGGATGCACACCCACGACCCCGGCATCACGAACTGGGAGGGCATCGGTCCCGACGGCTCGCTGTACGAGGACGGTTACACGAGCATGGCGCACGGCTGGTCCACCGGCGTGCTGCCCGCCCTGACCAACCAGCTGCTGGGCCTGCGGCCGACCTCCCCGGGCTTCGCGACCTGGGCGCTGCGGCCCCACCCGGGCTCCGTCGCCTGGACGCGCGGCCGGGTGCCCACCCCGCACGGCCCGCTCGACGCCGACTGGCAGCACACCGGACCAGGGCACTTCACGCTCCACTCCGACAGCCCGCGGGGGACGCGCGGCACCATCGCGGTGCCCACCGACGGCCGGGCGGTCAGCGTCCGCGTCGACCACCGCCTGGTCTGGGACGGCACCAGGGCCAAGGACCGCAACGTCCGGCTCGCCGACGGCCATGTGCACCTGACGGACATCGCGCCCGGCAGGCACACGGTCCGGGTACGCCCGGTGGGATGACCGGGCACCGGCCCCGCCCCGGCCCCCGTCGCGGGAGCCGGGGCGGGGCCGGGAGCCGGGGGCCGGGGGCTGTCAACGTGGCGCCCTCCCGTACCGCGTGAGGACGGCGGCGCCGGCCCGTTCGGCCGACAGGCACTCCAGGTGGGCGGGCGGGCCGTCGGCGGGGAAGAGCCGCTCGCCGGCGCCGAGGACGGTGGGGAAGGTCAGCAGCCGGTACTCGTCGACCAGGCCCTCGGCCATCAGCGTGTGCACCACGCTCAGGCTGCCGGCGACGACCACGTCGCGGCCCTCCTGCGTGACGGCGTCGATCAGTGCGCCGGGGACGACCCGCGAGTTCGCCCACGCCGAGGTGTCGGTCAGCGTGCGGGAGGCGACCAGTTTCGGGACGGCGTTCATCCGTACGGAGAACGGGTCGTCGCGTCGCGGCCAGAGCCGCGCGAACAGCTGCCAGGTGCTTCGGCCCAGCAGCAGGACCCCGTCGTCCAGCGTGCTGCCGAGCCGGAACTTGTCCCCGGCGACCGTCTCGGGACCGTGGCGGAACGCCCAGCCTCCGCTCGGCGTGCCCCCGGATCCGTCCGGGTCCGAGACGATCCCGTCCAGGGTGATGAACTCGATGACGATGACGCTCACAGCGGTTGATCCTTCCGGTCGATGCTCACCGGTACGTACCGGCGGCACCGGCCGGACTCATCGCCCCGGGCGCGACTCTTCGGAGGAAATCCGCTGGGGCAGGCCGAACGCCTCCCCCACCCGCGGATCGGCGAAGACGACGTTGTGCGCGACCCGGCCGCCGGTGACCGCCAGGACCTGGAGGGTGTGCAGGTGATGACCGCCACCGGGCCGCGGCGCGTACGCGGCGAACGCGGGCTGGCCGTTGGCCGTGAGGCACCTCGTGCGCCAGTCCGTTCCGCGCAGGTCGAACACGCGGCGCATGAACAGGCCGTAGTCGCGGCTGCCCCGGTACCAGAGCGGGACCGGCGGCATCTCCAGGACCGCGTCGTCCGTCAGCAGCCGCACGAGGGCGGGGACGTCGGCCGCCTCGAACGCCCGCACATAGCGCTGGATCACCGCGCGCACCCCGGGATCGTCCGGCTCGGCGACCTCACCCATCTCGCCCACGTCCACCAGGGCGGCGCGGGCCCGCTGCAACGCGCTGTTGACGGCCGCGACGGTCGTTCCCAACTGCGCGGCGACCTCGGCTGCGCTGAACTCCAGGACCTCCCGCAGCACGAGCACGGCGCGCTGACGCGGCGGCAGGACCTGCATGGCCGCCACCAGCGCCAGCCGCATGTCGGCCCGCACACCCGTGTCGAACCGCGCGTCGGGAAACGGCTGCAGCCAGGGGATGTCGGGCGCCGGCGTGAGCGGCGCCCCCGGGTCGTCGCTCGGGGCGCCCAGTCCGGACGGCAACGGCCGCCGCGCACGCCGCTCGAGCGCGGTCAGGCACACGTTCGTCGCGATCCGGTACAGCCAGGTCCGCACGGACGCGCGTGTGCTGTCGTACCGGTCGCGGGCCTGCCAGGCCCGCAGCATCGTCTCCTGCACCAGGTCCTCGGCCTCGTGGAAGGAGCCCAGCATCCGGTAGCAGTACGCCACCAGCTCACCCCGGTACGGCTCGAAGTCCACGCGCCCATCATGGGGTGCTGCCCCCTCGTCCCGCCGCGGAACGGCCGACCGCGACGGGACAGGACGGCGGGGCGTACCGGCGTTACGGGGTGCGTTCCGCGACCCGGCTGTAGTCGCCGTTCTGCGTCTGCGTGGCGCTGACCACCAGCCGGACCTGGGAGGTGGTGACCGCCGCGTCGAACGGGATCCAGCGCTGGCGCTCGGAGTTGCCGGCCACCTGAGCCCGGGTCGTCCACTGCGTGCCGTCCCGGGTCTGCACCTGGAAGTGCAGAACCAGTTCACCAGGATCGCGGAGCCCACTCTCTGAGGGAGCGTCAGCCAGGCCCGCCCGGGGACGACGACCGTCCCCGGGCCGGCCTGGCGGTCAGGCGCTGAAGATCTGGACCGCCGAGCACTGGCCGGCCGGCCATCCGGTGTTGGCGGTGAAGTTCAGCCGCACGTAGCGGGTGGTGACCGGGGCGGACAGGGTGAGTGTCGCGGCGTTGCCCGTCGCCGGGTCGAAGGTGCAGTTGGTGGAGGGCAGCAGGGTGGTGAAGGTGCCGCCGTCGGTGCTGCCCAGCACCGACAGGGTCTGGGTGCGGGTGCCCCAGGCCGTGGAGGGGGGCACGTGCAGGACGAGCCGGCGGATGGCGGTCGCGGCCTGGAGGTCCACCTGGAGCCACTGCGGGAAGGCGTTGTTCACGCTCTCCCAGTAGCTGTTGAGGTCACCGTCGGTCGCGTTGCCCGACCCGTAGACCTGGGTGTGGCTGCTCTCCGAGGTGGGCTTGTGCAGTGCCAGATCGGTGGTGCCCGAGCCCGGGTCGGTGGTGACGGAGACCTGGTTCGAGGGCTGGGAGAGGTTGCCGGCCGCGTCGCCGGCCACGACGTCGAAGAGGTAAGCGGTGGACGGGCTCAGCCCCGTGACGGTGAAGGACGTCCCGGTGGCGGTCCCGACCTGGGTGCTCGTGGAGCCGCTGACCCGCATGATCCGGTAGCCGGTGACGCCGGTGTCGTCGCCGGCGGCGTTCCAGGCCAGTGCGACGGTGGTGTCGCTGTGGCCGGTGACCCGCAGTGATCCCGGGGCGGACGGCGGGGTGGTGTCGCCGCCGGCCACCGGCGGGGTGGGACGGACCGGGGTCAGGGCGATCTGGCCCTTGAGCATCCGGCCGCCGTCGCCGGTCAGCCGCAGGTAGTAGTCCGAGGAGCAGAAGGTGCCGTCCTCGTCGAGGGCGAGGAACCCGGAGTCGGCGGGCACCGAGGCCCGGGTCTCGGCGGTCTTCGCGATCTGGTTGCCCTCGTTGTACTCGTCGAACATCGAGATGTAGATGCCCTGCACGCCGGCCCGGCACATGTTGTAGAACTGCCGCCACATGAAGTCGCCGTGCGCCCGCTGCCGTCCGGAGACGTCGCCGGGCAGTACGCACGGCTGGTAGTCGATGCCGTGCGCGACGCAGTCCGCCTCGTCGCCGACGGTGTAGGTGGTGTAGGCGTTGTCGGACTCCTGGGCGTTGCCGATGGCGCCCACCATCCATGGCGAGATCATGTGGAAGGCGTGGTAGACGTCCGTGTACCCGGTCTTGGTGCCCGCGCCGCCGGTCCGCCACTCGCGCGGCACCCCGCCGATGACGTAACAGCCCTGCGCCTTGAACCAGTTGATCACGTCGAGGCAGGCGCCGACCGAGAACGGGTGGTTGTCGTCGTTGAATCCGAAGCCCCAGATGCAGACCACCGGCTTGCCGTTCTGGCGCGCGTAGGCGGGTGAGGAGGTGTGCGCCGACATCTTGGCCGTCCAGTCCGTCTTGATCTCGGACTGCATGTTCGTCCAGTTGGAGACGTCGTACATGATGTAGAACTTCACGCCGTGCGACTCGGCCGAGGCGCGCACCTTGACGGCCATCTGGTCGCGGGTGGCGCCCTCCCCGCCGTTGGGATTGAAGCGCTGCAGGGCGGCGGTGTCGATGGCGTTCTGCTGCATCCAGGAGAAGTGCAGGTCCACGGTCTGCTGGTCGTACGAGGAGAACAGCGTGGCCGGCCGGCCGTCGCCCAGGTTCGCGTACGCCGTCCGGTAGCCGTGGGCGTACTCGCGCATGTCCGGCCAGCAGCTGATGCCGGTGTTGGTCGGGGACGGCGGCTGGCCCCAGTTCTGGCTCCAGTGCCACCAGCCGTTGATCGGGGCGTTGTCGCCGGGGCAGGCGAACCAGCCCTGGTAGCCCACGGTGATCTTGCCGACCACGTCGCCGGGCGGACTTCCGGCCGCACCGGCCGGCGACGCCAGCGCCGTCTGCGCGGTCCCGATCCCGCCCGCGGCGCCGGCCGCGATCGCGGCCTGCAGGAAGACCCTGCGTGTGACACCCATCTGGACTCCTCCGGTCGGCTGTCGACTCCCGCCGTTCCGCGGCTCATCGGAGATGCGCGGCGACTGGGCCTGGCGCCGGGGAGCGTAACGACGGGATGACGCATCCGCAATACATCATGCACCGAACGAAATAATCGGCTGGAAACACGCAAGAAGCCACTCACACGGGGCCGTTGCCGATGACCGAGGCCGGTGTGTCCGACGGAGCCCCGAGCGGCGGGACGTCCCCGACCGGCTCGGCAGAGGTCACGTCCGCGGGGCGGACGACCGCCCGTCCGTCCCGTGGTCGCGCAGCGGGCCGACGTCCAGACCGCGCTCCTGGCAGGTGTCGAGAACGCGGGGCAGGGCGCCGAGGGCGGATCGCCAGGCTCCCGGTGCGGAGGTGCAGTCCGAGTCGTGGAGCAGGACCGTCCCGCCGCCCCGCAGGTCGGCGGTGACCGTGCGGTGCACGGACTCCGGGGTGGCACGGGCCGTCCAGTCCTCGCCCCAGCAGGTCCACAGCACGGGGGTCAGACCGAGCCGGCGCGCCACGAGGTGGGCGGAGGTGGTCATGACGCCGTACGGGGGCCGGAACAGGCCGGGTTGCCGTCCCGTGAGGTCGGCGACCAGGTCGCGGGAGCGGGCCAGGTCGTCGTAGGTGGAGCGCGGGCCGCGCAGCAGCAGGGGGCGATGGTGCCAGCCGTGGAGGGCGATCTCGTGGCCGGCCAGGGCGATCTCACGGACCAGGCCCGGCGAGCGGCGCGCCTGGGCGCCCAGGAGGAAGAAGGTGGCCTGTACGCGACGGGCGGCCAGCAGGCGCAGGAAGAAGGGGGTGGACAGCGGGTCGGGTCCGTCGTCGAAGGTGAGGGCCACATGGTCGGTCCGGCCCTGCCCGGACAGCCGGGGCATGACGCGGTTGCGCAACGGCCCGAAGGTGGAGACGACGGGTGCGGCGTGGACGGCCGCGAGGGCGGGCAGCGCGATGAGGGCCGTGCTGCGCAGGAATCGGGTGCTGGTCACGGCCGGTCTTCCTCCGGGACGGGGGCGAGGGCGGGGGCGGGGGCGGGCGTCAGGTCGTCGGGGTCGATCCGGTGGTCGATGGCGCGCAGCAGGCCCGGGTAGTCGTGCGTGGTGGCGATGCCCAGGCCGACACCACCCGCCCACAGTGCGCACGCCGCCGCGGCGGTGGCGGCCAGCCGCCGGAGGGCAAAGCGCGGCCGTGTCACGTGCGCGGCTGCCGGTCGGGGGGCCGTCTCATGACGGCGCGCGGAGACGGGCCTGACACCGGGGCGGCCCCGGAGTACGACGGCTGCCGGGCCGTTGTCCGGTCCGGCGGTGAACAGGGCGAGGCCCGCGGCGCGTTGCCGCTCTGCGCGCGGGCCGTGAATGAGCTCGGCAAGGCCGGGGGCGAGGTGCTCGGGGTCGCGTATCCACGTGGCCAGTCCCGCCTCGTCGAGTGCGGCGGCGTTGGTCAGTCCGTGGCCGGGTATGCAGCGGTAACTGGCCACGGGCAGACCGCAGGCGAATGCCTCCAGCGACGTGAGGCCTCCCGCGTTCTGCACCAGGACGTCGGTGGCGTGCATCAGGGCGGGCATGTCGTCGGTCCAGCCGAAGACGTGCCCGACGCCGTCCGCGCGCAGCCGCTCGGCCAGGGCCTCGTTGCGGCCGCAGACCACGACGGGAACCGCCGCGCCGCCGGCGCGTATCTCCGCGGCGACCTGCCGTACCGGCCCGACACCCCACGAGCCGGCGACCAGCAGGGCCAGCGGGACGCTCTGCGGCAGCCCCAACCGGGCGCGGGCGGCGTCGCGTTCCGACGGGCCGCCGGGGACGAACCGCGGATCGGTCACGGGCCCGCTCACCCGGACGTCGGCCGCGCCGAGCGCGCGGGCCTGCGCGGCGGGGACGGCGTGCGCGGCCAGGTGGGTGTCCACGCCCGGCGCCACCCAGAGGGGGTGCACGGAGAAGTCGGTCAGGTAGGTGAGGACGGGGACGCTCAGCCGGCCGTCGAGGCGCAGCGAGCCCAGGACGCGGCTGGCGCCCGGATAGGTGGAGACGACCGCGAGGGTGTCGGCCGGCAGCGTCTCCAGTACCCGCCGCTCCGCGGCGCGGAGCAGGGCGCGGGCCGCGGGTCCCGTGCCGCCGGCCTGCTCGGTGCTGCTGTAGATCCGCTGGTACGCCCAGGGCGCGTGGACCAGGAGGCGGTGGTAGCCGGCGCCGAGCGCGCGGCCGAGCCGCGCGGGCAGCAGGTCGAGCAGGTCGTACCGGTCGACGGCGGTCCCGCTGAGGGTGATGCGGCGGGCCAGTTCGGCCGCGGCGCCGTCGTGGCCCGCTCCCATGCCGGCGGAGATGATCACGACCCTGCCCGGTGGCGCCGGCCGCCCGGGGGCGGGGACGGCGTCCGCCGTGTTCGGGTCGACCGTTCCGCCGGCGTGCGACATGGGCGTTCCTCCGTGCGATGGTGGGAGCGGGCGAAACTCTACAACATGTAGTAGTTCCTTCCGGCCCCACGCCCGGCCCCATCTCCGCCGGCGGCCGGCACGCGCGGCGGTAACCTTGAGGGCCGAGCCGACAGAGGGGCGAGCACGGTGCGCGAACGGAAACACGACGACAGCGGTGCGGCTCCCCGGCGTGCGCGCGGAGCGTTGGAGAACGACGTCCTCACCGCCCTCTGGTCGGCCGAGGAACCCCTGACCGCGGGCCAGGTGCAGCAGCGGCTGCCGGGAGACCTGGCGTACACCACCGTTCTGACGATCCTGGTCCGGCTGCACGGCAAGGGCATGCTCGTCCGGCACCGGCAGGGGCGCGGCTACGCGTACGCACCCGCGCGCGACGAGGCCTCCCACACCGCACAGCGCATGCGCACCCTGCTCGACGCGGGATCGGACCGGGAGGCCGTCCTCGCCCGCTTCGTCTCGGACCTCTCACCGGAGGACGAGCAGATGCTGCAACGACTCCTGACCACTGACGAGGCACCCGACGGACCCGGCGGCGGAACCGCCCGCCGCCGCGCGGGGCAATGACGCCGACGTCGACTGCCCCGCTCACCCTCCGCACCCCCTCCCGTGGACTCACGGACACGACCTTTACCTACAAGATGTAGTAGCGGGTCGTGCGGTTCCCGTCGTCGCACCGCGAACCCCGTCACACGTCCCGGCGCCGTACGACGGCCACGGCGACCGCTACCGCGATCACCGGCCAGAGCCCGTACACGAGCCAGGACCCGGGGACTGTGGCGGTGACCATGTGGGATGCGGGCGACGGCCCCCAGTTCTGGACCAGGCGGCGCCAAGCGGCGGCCACCATGGTGTGGTTGACATCCGCGGACCAGCGCTCGCTCTGGGAGAAGAGCGTCGGCAGCATCAGCAGCGTGAAGGCACTGGTCACCATGGTGGCGGCGCTGTGCCGGATCAGGACGCCGAGCCCCAGGCCCACCAGTGCGCAGACCGGGGCCAGCAGCGCCGACGCCACCAGCGCCCGGAGCACCCCAGGGTGGCCGAGGGGGACCCCGGCGTGCTGCCCGTTCAGGACGGCCTGGGAAACCAGGAAGGAACCGGTCGAGACAGCCGCACCGACCGCGGTCCACAGCGCGGCGGTGACGACCGCCTTGGCCAGCACCACCGACCCCCGGGCAGGGACGGCCGCGGTCGTGGTCCGGATCAGGCCGCTGCCGTACTCGCTCACCACGGTGATGGCGCCGACACTGCCGGCGACCAGCATCAGCGTCAGGTAGCCGGCCGGCGGATAGGCGTCGAAGGGCAGGAAGTCGTGGGGCTGCCGCGCGCCCTGGCCGGCGTCGGCGAGGTGCCTGGCGGTGGCGAGCGCCGCCACGGCGGATGACCCGATGACGAACAGAGCGGTCAGTGCGATCGTCCACGGCGTGGAGCGCAGGGACCGCATCTTGATCCACTCGGAGGCGAGCAGGTCGAAGAAACGGCAGGGCGGTTCCGTGACGGGCGTGTCCGAGGCGGTCGAAGGGCCGGAATGGTGTGTGGTCATCGGGGCCGTCCTGCCGGATATTCGACGCTGTCGGCGGTGAGTTCCATGAAGGCCTCCTCCAGTGAGGCGGTCCGGGTGGTCAGTTCGTGCAGCACGATCCGGTGGTCGAGGGCGAGCGCTCCGATCCGGTCCGCGGGCAGCCCGGTCACGACGAGCCGCCCCGTGCCGGACGGCCCCTGCGGCTCCACCGACGCCCCGGCGGCGACGAGCACCGCCGTCAGCTCGGTGGCCCGCGGGGTGCCGACCACGACACCGAGGAAGGTGCCGCGGGCCGCGAAGTCCCGCACCGATTCGGCGGCGACGAGCCGGCCCCGGCCGATGACGACGAGCTGATCGGCGGTGTTCTCCATCTCCGACATCAGGTGGCTGGAGAGGAAGACCGTCCGCCCCTCGGCGGCCAGGCGCCGGAAAAGCCGGCGCACCCACAGCACGCCCTCCGGGTCCATGCCGTTGACCGGCTCGTCGAACATCAGCACGGGCGGGTCCCCGAGGAGGGCGGTGGCGATCCCGAGCCGCTGCTTCATGCCGAGTGAGAACCCGCCGATGCGGCGCCGCGCCACATCCGCCAGCCCCACCTCCCCCAGCACCTCGTCCACTCGGCGCGACGGGATGCGGTTGCTGCGGGCCAGGGCGGACGGGTGGGCCGCCGCGCTGCGTCCGCCGTGGACCTGGTTGGCGTCGAGGAGGGCACCGACGTGCCGCAGTCCGCGGAGGTGGTCGCGGAAGGGGACGCCCCCCACGGTGGCGGCACCACCTGTGGGCGCCTCCAGGCCGAGGATCATCCGCAGCGTGGTGGTCTTCCCCGCGCCGTTGGGGCCGAGGAATCCGGTGACCTGACCCGGTCGCACGGTGAAGGACAGATGGTCGACGGCCATCGTGCCGCCGTATCGCTTGGTGAGTTCGTCGACTTCGATCACGGGGACAACGCTGCCGGGAGATCCGCGTCCGGGCATGGGGCCGTGGATGGCAATCGCACGGCCGGAGTCGGCCCGCGGGTGTACGTCCCCGGGCCGATGCCGCGCGGGCGAGAGGTGGTTAGTCTCGGCGGCATGGACACCGCATCCACCGCCTCGTTGCCGGCGCGCTCCTCGCAGCGCGACCGCCGCCTCGCACAGGCCCACCGCCGATGACGCGGTCCAAGGCCACGGCTTGGATCGGGGGTGCCCTCTACCTCGCCATGCTGGTCCTGCCGGCGGGGGGCGCGGCGCGGGCCTCGGGAACGGTGCACGCTGTCGCATCGCTGCTGGCCGCGAGCCTCCTCGTCGGGGTGATCCGGCGGATACCGCTGCTCGCCCTGGCCATGACGCTCCTCGGATCCACCGTCGCGGTGATGCTCACCCCCGTCTCGGTACCTGTCGACCTGGAGGGGTCGTTCCAGGGTGAGTTCCTTTCGTTTCTGGCGGTGGACCTCGTCCTCGGCCTCATCGTCGCCACCCGTACGTGGCGAGCCTCGATCGTCGCCGTGGCCCTCTCCTTCACCGCGCAACTCCTGCTGATCGGCGGCTTCGCGCACGGGGACAACCTGACCGTCAACGGCGTGATCGCCCTCCTGGCGATGGCCGCCTCCTGTCTGGCCGGCCTGCTGGGCCGTGAGCGCCGTGAGCACACGGCAGCGCTGCGCACACGGGAGGTTGCCGAGGCCGTGACCGCCGAACGACTTCGCATCGCACGGGAGTTGCACGACATGGTCGCCCACAGCATCGGCATCATCGCCATCCAGGCGGGGGTGGGCCACCAGGTGATCGGGACGCAGCCCGCGGAGGCCCGCAACGCGCTGCACGCCATCGAGGCCACCAGCCGGGAGACCCTGTCGGGCCTGCGTCGCACCGTGGTGGCCCTCCGTCAGGCCGACGCGGCCGGCGCCGCGGCCTCGGGACGGGCACCGCTCGGGCCCTCACCAGGCCTCGACGACCTCGAACGGCTGGCGGCCGCCACCGAGCAGGCGGGAGTACGCGTCGACGTGCGCCGCGGCGGGAACCCGCGTCCCCTGCCGGCCGACATCGACCTGTCCGCGTACCGCATCGTGCAGGAAGCGCTGACGAACGTGGTCCGGCACGCGGACACCGGGCACTGCCGGGTCACCGTCGACTTCGGTGACGAGGAACTGACCGTGGAGGTCGCCGACGACGGACGCGGCGCCACCGCGAGCGGCCCGGCCCACGGCTTCGGCCTCGTGGGCATGCGGGAGCGGGTCGGCCTGCTGCACGGCCACCTCAACGCCGGGCCGCGCCCCGAGGGCGGCTTCCGGGTGGCGGCCCGGCTGCCGCTGCCCGAACCCGCCGACGCCCGCGCGGAGGCCCGATGACGATCCGGATCGTGCTCGCCGACGACCAGCCGCTGGTCCGCTCCGGGCTGCGGGTCCTGATGGCCGACCACCCGGACCTCGAGGTCGTCGGTGAAGCGGCCACCGGCAGCGAGGCGGTCGAACTCGTCAGGGATGTCCGCCCCGATGTCGTGGTGATGGACATCAGGATGCCCGGCATGGACGGGATCGAGGCCACGCGCCTGATCACGACCGGTCCGGCGACCGCTCGCGTCCTGGTACTGACCACCTTCGACGAGGACGACCACGTCTACGGCGCGCTCCGGGCCGGTGCGAGCGGCTTCCTGGTCAAGGACATGGCGCTGAGCGACATCCTCGCGGCGATCCGCGTCGTCGCCGCGGGCGACGCACTGATCGCACCGGGTGTGACCCGCCGTCTGATCGCGGACTTCGCCGGACCGCCCCGGTCCCACCTGAAGCGCTCCACGCGGCTGATCGAGGGCATCACCGAGAGGGAACGGGAGGTGCTCACCCTCGTCGGGCGCGGCCGGACGAACATCGAGATCGCACAGGACCTCGTCATCTCGGTGGCGACCGCCAAGTCGCACGTCTCACGGCTCTTCACCAAACTGGGCGCCCGGGACCGCGTCCAACTCGTGATCGTCGCCTACGAGGCGGGACTGGTCACGGTCCCTCACTGAGCACGTGCCCGCGTGCGGCCCCGTCGGAACCGTCAGGACCTGCCCACGCGGGGCTTCTCCGGCGGGTCGACGACACCGGGACACGACGTCGCCGGGGAGCGCGACGTCGACCCGTGACCACCGGTCAGTCCTCCTCGGGGCGTTGGGGGGCGAGCACCGGGTCGTCCAGGCGTACCAGGCGGTGGCCCTGCTCCTTGCCGGCGGTCTGCCCCGGGCGTCGTGGGCGGAAGGTGGCCGGGACGAAGTGCTTCGACCTGCGGGGCCGCAGTTTGCGTGCGGCACGGGTCATGGCACCGAACGCGGGCGACGTGCCGCACAGCCGGCGGAACGTCCACGGGGTGAATCCCGCCAGGCGGGCGGCGGACTGCCAGTTCTCGCCCCGGCTGATGGCGAGTACGGCGACACGGACCATCGCCGGGGTGGCCGCGCCGGCCGGTCGCATTCCATGTGCTGCCGCCAGCGCGGCCGCTGACGTGACGGCGGTGGCGAAGGCGGGATCCTGCTCCAGCCAGGTCCGCAGCACCGGATACGGCACGCCCGCCCACACCGCGGCCGCCTCCGGCGCCATCCCGTGGGCCGTCGCCTGCAGCACGTCGGCCATCCTGGAGACCGTGTCGTCACGTTGGCTCACTCGCCCGCCCAGGGCGTCGTGCAGGTCGCGTTCGATCACGTCGCGTGCGGTGAGCCACGCCACCACACGGGCCGCCGGGCCGTCGGGGGCCTCATCATCTGGTTCGTGCACGGTTCTCCCTGTTCAGGTGCCGTCCTGTCGTGTCGCGGCGGGGCCGGCGCGGGTGAGGAGCGTCACCGCTCCGCGGGCAACGGCGGTCGTTCGGCCGTCTTCTCGGCATGCGACGCGGGCTTGCCGCGTTCGGGGGCCAGGAAGAAGGCCATCACCGGGACCAGGTACAGCGCCCAGACGATCACCTGGACGAGGGTGGGGTCGGGCTGGAAGTTGAAGACGCCCTTGAGCAGGGTGCCGTACCAGGAGTCCGGCGGAATGGTGGTGCTGATGTCGAAGGCCAGGCGGTGCAACCCGGGCAGGAAGTCGGCTTCCTGGAGGTCGTGGATGCCGTAGGCGAGGACACCGGCCGCGACGACCACGAGCATGGCGCCCGTCCAGCGGAAGAACTTCGCCAGGTTGATGCGCAGGGCGCCCTTGTAGAACAGCCAGCCCAGGACTGCGGAGGTGGCCAGGCCGAGGAGGGCGCCGACGAGGGGGCGGACGCCGTCGTCGGTGGCCTGCACCGCCGTCCAGATGAACAGGGACGTCTCCAGGCCCTCACGTCCGACGGCCAGGAACGAGGTCACCACCAGCGCGCCGGTGCCGACGGCGAGAGCCGCGTCGAGTTTGCCCTGCAGCTCGCTCCTGAGGTGGCGGGCGGTACGCCGCATCCAGAACACCATCCAGGTCACGAGCGCCACGGACAGGACGGACAGGGAGCCGCCGAGCGCTTCCTTGGCATGGAAGGTGAGAGTGGACGAGCCGAACTGCAGGAGGGCGCCGAAGGCCAGGCTCAAGGCCACGGCGATACCGACACCGGCCCAAACGGGCGCCAATTGGCGGCGGTTGCCGGTCTTCACCAGGTAGGCGACGAGGATGCACACGACGAGGCTGGCCTCGAGGCCCTCGCGCAGGCCGATGAGGTAGTTGCCGAACACGGGGGTCCTTCCGGGGCTACGTGAACACGGCCGCGGCAAGCTCGGACAGCGGCTCGGCCGGCGCGTGCACGTGAGTCTACAGAACTGTAGACATCAAAGGAAAGGCTGCCCTTATCTCCCGTGTGCGGACCCGGGGGATGTGGAGGACCCGGGGGACCTGGAGGGCGGCACCGTCACGGCAAGGACGGGGTGCAGTGGTCGGGGTCCTCCCCCTGCGCGACCTCGACCCCGTCGTGCAGCCAGATCGCCCCGGTGAGCGAGGAGGCGGCAGCGGTGCCGCACAGCAGGGTGACGGCGACCAGCACGGGCGTGAGACGACGGGTGGGAGCCTGGGCCAGCAGGGCCTTGACCCGGGCGGGAACCGGACCGCTGACAACACCCCTGGCGACCATGGGCCGTTCGATCCGCTCCCGGCCGCGGGTGACGGCCAGGGCGGCCCGGCCGACGGCCTGCGCCGTCAGCGCCCGGTCGCCGGCGGCCCTCGCGGCGGCCTCGTCCGCGACACGCTCGGCGGCGAACGACACCTGCGGCACGACCGCGGCGAGCGCCGGGTGGCACCATCCGGCGAGCTGTGCGGCGGCGAGGAACAGGTGGTGGCGCCCGGCGAGATGGGCACGCTCATGGGCGAGCAGGGGCTCACGTTCGGCGGGGGCCAGGGCGCGGAGCATGCCGGTGGTCACCACGATCCGGCCGGGGCGGCGACGGGTTCCCGGCAGCGCGTAGGCGTCCGGGCGGGGGTCGTCGAGCACGCACAGGCCCCCCGCCTCCGGGAGGCCGGCGACGTCGCCGTGCGCCGCGCGGAAGCGTCGCACCTCCGACCACGCACGACGCACGCCGGTGACCGAGGTGACCACGAGCGCCCCGGCGGCCAGGGCCGACACGGCCATCACGAGGAACCCCGGACCGGCCTGGAGCGGCTGGATCAGCTCCGCGAGCGCGGCGACCGGCGGCACCGTGAGGGCCAGGGGGATCAGCAGGACTCCCAGGCAGGCCACCACCCCGATGGCCAACGCCGACGCGGCCGAGGTGACGGCCCACAGCGCGATCGCGGGCCGTACCTGGTGCACCACCCGCCGGGCCAGCGGCGGCAGGACGAACGGCAGCACCAGGGGAAGGAGCAGAAGGGCGATCACCCGCCGTCGCCCTCCAGCAGGCGCCGCAGCTCGGCCTCGTCACCGGGGCTGAGACCTTCGACGAACCGGGCCAGCACTCTGCCGCGGTCGTCGTCCTGGTCGAGCTCGCGGTGCATCCGGCGGGCGGTCAGGCCGTGGGAGTCCTCCACCGGGAAGTAGACGAAACCGCGCCCGCCGGGGCTGCGTCCCACCGCGCCCTTCTCGTGAAGGCGCGTCAGGAGGGTCGCCACCGTGGTGCGGGCGAGTTCCTGCGGGATCGCCTCCCTGACCTGCGCCGCGGTCTGCGGTTTTCCCGCCGCCCACAGCGCCGCGAGCACACTGGCCTCCAACTCGCCCGCAGGCCGTCGCTCGCTGTCCGCGTCCGCCATGGACCGTCCCCTCCCCGGATCGTCCGCCGTCATGCCCTTCCATTATCGAAGACGGCGGCGGTCATGCGGTCACGCGGTCATGTGGTCATGCGGTCAGCGCTCCGGTGCCCAGGAGCGCGAGGAGCAGGACGCCGACGACGACCCGGTAGAACACGAACGCGTTGAAGGAGTGCTTGGCGACGAACCTCAGCAGCCAGGCGATCGAGGCATAGGCGACGACGAAGGACACCGCGGTGCCGACGACCAGGGGGGCGGTGCCGACGCCCGCGCCGAGGGCGTCCTTCAGCTCGTACAGGCCGGCGCCGGTCAGCGCGGGGATGCCGAGGAAGAAGGACAGGCGGGTGGCCGCGACCCGGTCCAGGTCGAGGACGAGCGCGGTGGACATCGTCGCGCCGGAGCGGGAGAAGCCGGGGAAGAGCAGGGCGAGGATCTGCGAGGAGCCGACGAGCATGGCGTCCTTGAAGGTGGTGTCGTCCTCGCCGCGCTTGTGGCGGCCCATCTGGTCGGCGGCCCACATCACACCGCTGCCCACGATGAGGGAGCCGGCGACCACCCAGAGCGAGGCGAGAGTGCCTTCGATGAGCGGCTTGGCCGCGAGGCCGACCACCACGATCGGGATCGTCGCGAAGATCACCCACCAGCCGAACTTGTAGTCGTGGTGGTACCGCTCCTCACGGTTGACCAGGCCCGTGAACCACGCCTTGCAGATCCGGACGATGTCCTTGAAGAAGTACACCAGGACCGCGGCGATGGCGCCCACCTGGATGACGGCGGTGAAGCCGACCACGGAGGCGTCGTCGACCGGGATGCCCATGAGGCCCTCGGTGATCTTCAGATGGCCCGTGGACGAGACGGGCAGGAATTCCGTGACCCCCTCCACGATTCCGAGGACAGCGGCCTGGCCGACGCTGATGGCGCTCATTGGGGTCCGTTTCTGTGCGGGGTGAAGGGGTGGTGGGCGTGCGGGAGCTGCGGGACGGGACGCGGCGGCGGGGCCGCGGCCGGGGAGGTGCTCCTCACCCGACGGTCTCCCGGGCCGGGTCGGAACCGCGGCGGCGGCGTGCCCGCACCACTTCCAGGACCAGCGGAAGGAGGGAGACGGCGACGATCAGGCAGACCAGGGGCAGCAGATACCGGTCGACGTTGGGGATGCTGGAGCCCAGGGCGTATCCGCCCAGCACCAGGCCGACCGTCCACACCAGCCCGCCGACGACCTGCCACAGGGTGAAGGTGCGCGCGGGCACCCGGACCACTCCCGCCAGCGGGTTGAGCACCGTGCGCACCACCGGGATGAAGCGGGCCAGCACGATGGCCTTGCGATGGCCGTAGCGGGACAGCAGTTCCTCGGCCCGCTGCGCCCCGTCCAGCAGATGCCGGTTGCGGGTGCGGCCGAGCAGGGCCCGCCCGGCGCGAAGGCCGATCAGATAACCGGTCTGGGCGCCGAGCAGTGCTCCCGCCACGGCGGCGACGAGCACGCCGGGCAGGGACAGGTGGACGCCGCCGGCCCCGGTGGTGCACAGCAGGCCGGCGGTGAACAGCAGCGAGTCGCCGGGCAGGAAGAAGCCGACCAGAAGGCCGGTCTCGGCGAACAGCACCAGGAACACCCCGACGGCTCCGAGAGCCGTCAGCAGCGATGTGGCGTCCAGCGGATTGAGGGCCTGGGACACCCACGGGTCCTTTCCTGCCCTGCGCGTCCCGGGGGCACGGGCGCATGGCACACTCGGGACACGACGGTCTTTACACCACCGTAGAAGGTCTACACGACTGTAGAAGACGAGCGAGGAAACGCCAAACGCATGGACGCGGACACGCAAGGAAGAGGCCGCAAGCGGGCCAACGGCGAGCGGGAGGCCGAGGTCCTTGCCGTGCTGCAGCAGGCGCAGGGCGCGCTGACCCCGGGCGAGGTCGCGACCCGCCTCACCGGTGACCTGACCTACAGCACCGTGGTGACGATCCTCACCCGCATGCACACCAAGCAGCTGCTCACCCGCACCCCGCGCGGCCGGGCCTACGCCTACGCGCCCGTGACCGACGACGCCGGTTTCGCCGCCCGCCGCATGCGCACCGTCCTGGAGGAACGGGACGACCGCGAGGCGGTGCTCGCCCGTTTCGCCGACGGACTGTCCGCCACCGACGCCGACCTGCTGCGCCACCTGCTCGGCGCCGAGCAGGACCCCGACAGGTAAGGCCCGCCCGGATGCGTATCGCCGTCTACCTCCCGCTGCTGCTGTCCCTGCTCGCCCCGCTCGGGGCGCGGCCGCTGTCGACGCGCTGCGAACCGCGGCTGGCCACCTGGCTCCTGACCGCCTCCGCGGTGGTCCTGGCGACCGCGAGCACCATCTCACTGGGCCTGCTGGCCACCACCGCACTGATCCGCATCCCGCTGCTCGCCTCCCTCGGCCACTGGTCGGCGCACACCGCCCAGCGCAACGACCCCGCCGAACTGTCCGTCGCCCTGCTGGCCGGGCTGCTCCTGGGCGGCGCCGTCACGGCCGCGGCCCGCATGCTCTGGCGCCGCGCCCGCACGCTGGCCGCGGCCGCCCTGGAAGCCGCCTGCATGCCCACGCGCGACGGCCTGGTCGTCGTCGACGACGAGGCACCGGACGCCTACGCGCTGCCCGGACTGCCCGGCCGCATCGTCGTCTCCACCGGCATGCTCCACGTGCTGGACGCCGGCGAGCACGACATCCTGCTCACCCACGAACGCGCCCACCTCGCGGGCCACCACTACGCCTTCGTCGCCCTGGCACAGCTGGGCGCCGCGGCCAATCCCCTGCTGCGCCCGCTCGCCTCGGCCGTCACGTACACCATCGAACGATGGGCCGACGAGAACGCCGCCACCGCCGCCGGGGACCGGACCCGGGTCGCCCGCGCGGTCGGCAAGGCGGCCCTCGCCGCCCACCGTGCCCCCGCCCGCCTCCGCGGCGCGGGCGCCGCCCTCGGCGTCCTCGGCTCGCTGGGCCGCCGCAACCCGCTCGCCACCGCGGGTCCGGTCCCCCGCCGCGTCGCCGCACTGCTCGCCCCGCCGCTCGGCCGCCACCCCCTTCTGACCGCCGCCACCGCGGCGGTCCTCATCGCCGCAACCGGCTCCACCGCCGACGCGGCACAGGACCTCCACCTGCTGCTGGAATCCATCGGCGCCTCGTAGGCCCGGCGCTGGACCAGGTCGCCGACGTACCCCCCTGCTGCCCCGCTACCCGGGCCCCCGCCGTCCCGCACGCCCGGTCTCCCAACTCCCTCTGCGAGAAGGGTTGACGACTCCTGTGTGTTCGTGAGCAACTTTGTGCGTTTACATCGTTGTAAGGATGCAGCGAAAGGACGCGCCCGATGCTTCCCTCGTTAGGCCGAGTCCTCCGTCTCCCCGCCCGATCGGCAGCGAGCGCGACCGCGCTGCTGATGATCGTGCTCAGCCTGGTCGCCGTCCCGGCTCGCGCGGACGGCGCGCCGACGGGGCAAGCCGCCGCCCCAGGGCCACTGCCGGCCGTGGGGGCCGGGACCCACTTCCTGGACGACGACACGTACCTGGAGGGCATCGCCGACCCGGACTGGTACCGAGCGAACGTGCCGTTCGTCGACCTGCCCGACCGCACCATGCAGAGCGTCTACTACTACCGGTGGCGCGTGTACAAGGAACACCTGCGCTGGACCGACCCCGCCGACGGCTGGATCTCCACCGAGTTCCTGGACTGCTGCGGTTACGCGGCCCCCTACCAGGCGATCAACGCGGCCGTCGGCCACCAGGTCACCGAGGGACGCTGGGTCCGCGACCAGGGCTACAACCGCGACTACATCGACTTCTGGCTCACCGGCCCGGGCGCCGGGCCGAAGCCGGCCACCGACGCCGTGAACGCCGACACCACCGACTGGGCGCACGAGTACAGCATGTGGCTGGCCACCGCCGCCTACCAGCAGGCGCAGGTCACCGGCGACTTCGCGCACCTGAAGACCCTGCTGCCGCAGTTGGTCCGCCAGTACCGCGGCTGGGACCGGCAGTTCGACAAGCGGCTCGGCCTCTACTGGTCGGTCCCGGTCTGGGACGCCATGGAGTTCTCCGCCTCCTCCTACGAGTCCGGCGACCCCTACCACGGCGGCGCGGGCTACCGGCCGACCCTCAACTCCTACCAGTACGGCGACGCCCAGGCCATCGCCGCGATCGCGCGTCTCTCGGGGGACACCGCGCTCGCCCGTGAGTACACCTCCCGGGCCGCGGCGCTCAAGTCCGCGATGCACGAGTGGCTGTGGGACCCCGAGCGCGGCTTCTACTACGCCATGGCGCGCGACGACAACCCCGATCACGAGCTCTCCGGCACGCGCGAGGAAATCGGCTACATACCCTGGATGTTCGGTGCCGCCGAGCCCTCCGCCGCCGGTGCCTGGTCGCAACTGCTGGACCCCCAGGGCTTCGCCGCGCCCTACGGCCCCACGTCCGCCGAGCGCCGCAGCCCGTACTTCATGAAGGACGCCGGCAACTGCTGCCGCTGGGACGGACCCAGTTGGCCGTTCGCCACCTCGCAGACGCTGACCGGGCTGGCGAACCTGCTCGACGACCAGCCGGTGCAGATGGCCGTCACCAAGGCCGACTACGCGGCTGCCCTGGCCACTTACGCCGCGACGCAGACCAAGAACGGCAAGCCCTACGTGGCCGAGGCGCACGCGCCCGACCAGGACGCCTGGATCTACGACGGCACCGGCCACAGCGAGGACTACAACCACTCGACCTTCAACGACCTGGTGCTCTCCGGCCTTTTGGGCCTGCGGCCGCAGTCCGGTGACACGCTGGAGGTGCGGCCCCTGGTCCCCGGCTCATGGGACCACTTCGCCGCGGAGAACGTGCCCTACCACGGCCACAACGTCACGCTCCTGTGGGACCGCGACGGCACGCACTACCACCAGGGCACCGGCATGCGCCTGTACGTCGACGGCCGGCCCGTGCACCACTCCACGACGCTGCGCGACACCACCGTGACCGTCGGCCCCACGGTCCCCGCCCCGGACGACGGTCTCGTCAACGACGCCGCGAACCCACTGCGCACGGGCTACCCCCGGCCCATCGCCTCCTACACCTCGCCCTACGACAACCCGTGGAACGCCCTGGACGGCAAGATCTGGTACAACGAGGTCCCGCAGAACACCCGCTGGACCAACTACGCCTCCCCCAACGGCAGTGACTCCTACGGTGTCGACTTCGGCGCCGCGGTCCCGGTCGGCGACATCCGCTGGTCCGGATACGACGACGGCGGCGGGGTCAGGCCCGCGGCCGGCTACCGCGTGCAGTACTGGGACCAGGGCGCCTGGCAGGACGTGCCCGGCCAGGTCCGCAGCCCCGACCGGCCGGTGGGCAACGGTACGAACCGCGTCACCTTCCCGACCGTGACCACCAGCAGGGTCCGGCTGGTGTTCACCAACCCGCCGGGCGCCTTCGTCGGCGTCACCGAGTTCCAGTCGTGGGCCCCGTCCAGTGCCGACGCCGAGGTCACCGTCGGACCCGTCAACGCCGCCGGACTGCTCACGGTGCACCCCTCCACGCCGTTCCGGGTCACGGTGCGCAACACGACCGACCGTACGCTCACCTCCCCCCGGGTCGATCTCGCCCTGCCGCAGGGCTGGTCGGCCGAGGCGGTCGGGCAGCACCCGGTCGCCGCGATCCGGCCCGGCAGGTCCGCGGCATGGAGCTACCTCCTCACCCCGCCCGCCGGCGCCGAACCGGCGAGCACCGCCGCCCTGACCGCGACCGCCTCGTACCGCCCCGCGGGCCAGGGGACCCGCTCGACCCACCGTCTGCAGAACCTGCGCATCGCGTACCCGGCCGGTCAACGTGACCCGGTCGGCACATGGAACCTCGACGAAGCCGCGGGCGGCACCGGCCACGACGGCTCGGGCGCCCACGACGCCGGACTGACCGGCTCACCGACCTGGGTGGGCGGCGTCTCCGGAAGCGCCGTGCAGTTCAACGGCACGGACCAGTGGGCCCAGACCGCAGGACCCGTCGTGGACACCGCGGGCAACTTCACCGTCTCCGCGTGGGTCCGGCTCGACAGAACCGGCACGTTCGCCACCGCCGTCAGCCAGGACGGCACCGTCAGCAGCGGCTTCTACCTGCAGTACTCCGCCGCCGACAGGCGGTTCGCGTTCTCGACGAGCGAGGGCCGCGCGCTCGCCGACGCGGAACCGCGGACCGGCCGCTGGTACCAACTGGTGGGCGTGCACGACGGGGACGCGGGCACGTACACCCTCTACGTCGACGGAGTGAAGCAGTCCACCGAGTGGACCCAGCTCACCGGCGACACCGCGAACGGCCCCCTGGCCATCGCCCGCGCCTTCTCCGGCGGCCGCACCGCCGACCTGTGGCCCGGCACGATCGACCAGGTCCAGGTGTGGGACAGGGCCCTGACATCCACCGACGTCGCCGGCCGGTACCACCCGCCGGCCTGACCCCTGGCGCGGATCGGGTCGCGGGGGGCCCGCCCCCCCGCCGGCCCCCCCCCCCCCCCCCCGGCGGCCCCCCCCGGGGCCCCCCCCCCCCCCGAGGCGCGCCAACAACCACCCCCCGGGCGGGGCGGCACCCCGGGGCCGGC
>NZ_JBIARB010000002.1:0-158417 GCF_042889545.1 Streptomyces sp. NPDC002574 | reverse complement strand
CCGCACACCCCCCGCGGGCCCGGGCGGCAACCCCCCGCGGGCCTCACCCCGGGCGGGTTCGGGGGCGGGGCCCCGGCCCTCCGGGCGGCCCGCCGCGACCGCGCAGGTCAGGCCCGCTCGGTGACCGCCCCGCCGAAGTGCCGGGCGAAGAACCGGACCGCGCTGTCGGCCTCGAACCGGGGCAGCTCCTTGTGGCCGCCCGAGTTCACGTGCAACGACTTCTCCGTCGACCCGAAGGCGTCGAACAGCGCGAGACCCTCCTCGCGGGAGATGTGCTCGTCGTCCCACTGCAGATCGAACTCGATCGGCACGGTGATCCGCCGTGCCTTCTCGGCCAGGACGTCCGGCCAGTGCTGGCCGAAGACGGCGGCCCCGATCCGGGGCTCGGCCGCCACGAAGGGCACACCGATCGCGGTGCCCATGTTGATGCCCCAGTAGCCGACCGGCCCGTCGGCGCCGATCTCCGGAAGCTCCTGCAAGGCGTCCAGGAGCGCCACGTACTCGGGCACGGCGAGCTGCGCCAAGTGGTCGTTGTACCGGACGACGATCGGGCCTTCGGGTTCGCCCGCCGCCCTCGCCCGGAACAACTCGGCGATCTCCGCCTCGTCGTGCGCCGTGCGCGGGCGGTCGCCGTGACCGGGCGCGTCCAGGACGGCGACGTGGAAGCCGCACCCGGCCACCAGGCGCTGGGCCCGGCCGGACATCGCCGGGTGCTTCTTGTGGGTGCCGCCACCGTGCCCCATCAGGACCAGGGGCGCGCGCCCGGCAACGGGAGCCGGTGACCAGAGAACACCGGGGACCCCGTCCACGGTGAAGTCGCGCTCGACCACGCCGTTCGACAACGACTCGGTGGTGAACTGCAGAGAGTGCATCAGTAGTGCCTTTCGGGAGTGCCTTGTTGTCGAGGCGCTCCCAGCGACACCTACGTCAATCGCCGGACCGTGACGGCAAAGGGAGCACCCACACAGATACCGCGTTCATGGGTCTCACCTCCTCGGGCTACGTCACGGGCAACCGAAAACTATCAGACCGGCCACCAGCGTGGCCCGGCTTTGTTCCTGACACCTCATCATGACCCGCACAGGCCCTAGTCCCACCAGAAGGACCACACGTTGCGGCCCAGGATCTGCAATGCCGCGTAGGCTCCGAGCTCTCGGCGCCTCATGCACGGCTCGTCCCCCGCCTTTCCCGACTCCGCACTCGCCCGGAGCCGACGGCCCCCTCCGACAGTGTTCAGAGGAGTGCGGGATCGGCGTGGCGGCACAGGACGCCGACACCTCACAGCCCGGCGGCACCGAGCAGGCACGCGCGTTCGTCATCGCGCAGCGGAGCGCCGGCCGGCAGTCCTTTGTCCTCCAGCAGCTGCCGCACCCATGCCGCATGGGCGGCGAAAGACGCCCGGCACAGAGCCCGTTCCGGATGATCCTCCTCGGGGCCGCCGACCGCGAGGTCCCAGGCACTGCTCGGGTCGGTCGGCTCGGACAGAGCAGCGGCCACGAGTACCAGCTCGAACAACGTGTCCCGGCGGGGCACCGACGCGTCGGCCGCGAGGCGCAGCAGGAACGGCACGATCGCCGGCATCGCGCCGCTGATGCGCAGGGGCCCGGCCATCACCACCCATCCGAGGGCCCGTTCGGCCGCCTCGGCCGACCCGGGATCGGTCAGGCCGCGCAGCACGACCGGGACGTCCTCCGGGCAGCCGGGGATCGCCAACCACGTCACGTCCTCGCACCCTGCCAGCGCGGGGTGCGCGGAGGGTCCCTGTGCCAGGTGCGGAAACGCGGTCACCAACGCCGCGATCGCAGCCGCGGCCGCCGCCTCGCGATCAACCGTGCACACGGGAGTGCCTCCTCATCCGTCCCTCAGCCCGCCAGAGCCTCGGTCACCTTCTCCAACTGGGCATCGACGACCTGCCGGGGCACCTCGGTGGGCTTGTTCGTCACCCCGACAGGGTTCGAGGTGAACGTCGTGACCGTGGTTCCGTTCCGGACCACCAGGTAGGAGAAGACCACGGACTGTGCCGGGCCGATGTCGTCCGCGGGCATGTTCAGCGTGATGCGGTACGAGAGGGAGTCGTCCCCCAGGGAAGGATCCGGCAGCTTCTGGATGTCCGAGTAGGTCCAGCCAAGCGTGGTGTAGGGCAACGCGAACTTCGTGCAGATGCCCAGCGCACTGCGCAGTTCCGTCATGACCTTGACCGATTCCTGCTGCCTGTAGGAATTCAACGCCACGACCGTGTCCCGGTGACCACCCGGCGTTTCACCGACGGTCTTCGCGACCTGCCACACCGGCTGGTACCTGCCGACGTACCCGATCATGTCGTTGAGCGGCTTGCACTGCGCGGGGTCCGGAGCGATCGGGTTCACCTTGGGTTGCCCGGCCCCGACTTCGCCCACCATGGGCGAGACGCTGAATCCGTCGAGATCCCCCGGCGCCAGTGCGATCCGCTCCAGCTCCTTCTCTCCCCACGCCTTCGCCGGTCCCGCCGTCCGCTTCCCGACGGGTGAGGCTTCCGTAACGCCCCCGTTCCCGCAGCCGACAGCGGCCACGGCCAGTACGCACGCCGCTGCCGCAGCCCGCGACATCCCTGTACCCACGTTCCCCACCCAGTTCTCATGACGTGCCGGCGCCGCGCGCCGGTCGCGCGGCGTCAGCGATGTACAACGGATCTTGATTCGCCCCCCAGGGCGCGTTCACAGTACGTCAGTCACTCGCCGGAGCGGCGGCCGGTTCGGGCCCACCGAAGCGGGAGAGCGTGACGACATTGCGCGGCGGGGGCCTGCCGGCCACGGCGACGCGGCGCTCGAAGCGCACCACACGTCCCTGGGCCTTCATTCAGATCTCGCTGTTTTCACACTGTCACTCGTGTCATCACGCTGTCAGTGCCTGAACGAGTCCTTGGTGCTCTCCTTCGCGCTCCGCATCCTGCCCCGCGCTTCGAGGGCCGCGCCCTTCGCCGCGAGGGTGTTCTTGTGCATCGCGTGGGCCCCCTTCCGCACGAGCTTTCCGACGACCTGCTCGGCCTGGGCCTTGACCTTCTCCTGCGCGCTCATCTCGGTACCTCCGCGCACTCTCACTGGCCCCGTGCCCGTAGAAGGGGCGGTAAAACCACAGGTCAGGTTCCAGAGGATCCCCGTGGCGACGGACACCGCGGAACCGCCCGCCCGCGCGGGGATGCGCGTGGCGGGCGGAGCCGTACCGGGCCGGGCCGTAGGGCGGTTCAGGACTCGACGGCCGCCTGCTGCGGCGCCGGGGCCGACGCGGTCCCCCCGCCGCCGGACACGGCGCGGGCGGCCGGGATGGCGACGGCGATGAGGGCGGAGAGCAGGGCGATGCCGCAGCCGATCACCAGTCCGGTGCGGAAGCCGCTCTCGGAGGTGAAGGTGTAGCCGCCCGCGGTCGTGGTCAGGTGCGAGAGGACCACGCCGATCACCGCCGCGCCCACCGAGGTGCCGAGGGAGCGCATCAGGGCGTTGAAGCCGTTGGCGGCCGCGGTCTCGGAGACCGGGACGGAGCTCATGATCAGCGCGGGCATCGATCCGTAGGCGAGGCCGACGCCGCTGTTGACGACCATGATGGCGAGCATGAGCCCCCACGCGGTGCCGGTCAGCACCAGGGACAGCCCGTAGCCGGCGGCGAGGACCAACGCGCCGCTGATCAGGGTGAACTTGGGGCCGCGGGCGTTGGTCAGCTTGCCGCCCAGCGGGGAGACGATCATCATCATGATGCCGCCGGGCAGCAGCCACAGGCCCGCCGCGAGCATCGACTGGCCGAGGCCGTAGCCGGTCGCCTTGGGGAACTGCAGCAGCTGCGGGACGACCAGCATGCCGGCGTACATGCCGAAGCCGACGAAGACCGAGGCGACGTTCGTCAGCAGCACGCGGGGGCGCGCCGTGGTCCGCAGGTCGACCAGCGGGTCGCGGGTGCGCAGCTCCCACCAGCCCCAGGTGATCAGCACGATGACGGCGGCGGCGAGCAGGCCGAGGGTGGTGGCCGAACCCCATCCCCAGTCGGCGCCCTTGGAGACCGCCAGCAGCAGGCAGACCAGGCCGGCGCCGAGGCCGATGGCACCGGGGACGTCGAAGCGCTGGCCCTTGGCGCCGGCGGGGACGTCCGGGATGAAGAACCAGATCAGCACCGCGACGACGACCGCCAGGCCCGCGGAGCCCCAGAAGAGCACGCGCCAGTCGGCGTACTGGGCGATCGCGGCGGCGATCGGCAGACCGAGTCCACCGCCGATGCCCATGGAGGCGCTGACCAGGGCGATGGACGAGCTGAGCTTCTCCGCGGGGACGACGTCACGGAGCAGGGCGATGCCCAGCGGCACCATGCCCATGCCCATGCCCTGCAGACCGCGCCCGACGATCATGGGGACGACGGAGGAGGACAGGGCGCACACCACCGACCCCGCCACCAGCGGCACCGAGCACACCAGCAGCATGGGCCGCTTGCCGACCAGGTCGCCGAGGCGCCCGAAGACCGGCACGCACACGGCCGCCACGAGCAGGGTGACGGTGATCACCCAAGCGGCGTTCGAGCCCGAGGTGTGCAGGATCTGCGGCAGCTCGGCGAGGAGCGGGGTGACCAGGGTCTGCATGATCGCGGCCGTGATGCCGGCCAGTGCCAGCGTGGCGACCACGCCGCCCGCGCGGGCTGTGGGTTGTGGGGCATTCATGACGGCACTCCTCGCACGAACTGTCGGACGCTCTCGGTATCTCGATGTGCATCGTACATAGGAAGTGCATCACGCACATGATATGGCTGGTGCATACGCTGTGAGAGGATGGTTCCGGGTCCCGAACAGGCACACCGGCGGCCCGGTGAACGGCAGGAGGCTGAAGCACATGGGCAGGGCCACCCACGAGGTCGAGTACGAGCAGATGCTGCTCAGCCGGTACGAACTCCTGCGCCACAGGGACAGCTCGCTGGAGCGCAGCGCCTATATCCTGCTCAGCCGGATCCGCGTCCAGGGACCCATGTCGATCGGTGAGCTGAGCGACGCCTTCGCGCTCGACGCGTCCACCCTCAACCGGCAGACGGCCGCCGCGATGCGCGCCGGCCTCGTGGAGCGCATCGCGGACCCGGAAGGCGGGATGGCCCGGAAGTTCCGCATCACGGACAAGGGCGCCCAGATGCTCGACGAGGAACGCGACAGCAGCATCGGCGGCCTGGACAAGGTCATGGCCGACTGGCCCGACGAGGACATCGCCGCCTTCGCCGCCTACCTGAGGCGCTTCAACACCGACATCGAACGCCTCGACGGGCGGCCCTGGCCGCGCCCGTGAGCCGGGCGGGAGACCGGCGGTCCTGAGGGCCGCCCGGACACCCGCCGACAGCGGTCCCCACCCGGACGAACAGCACCGCCGCGCCCATCACGCCCGGCTCCCCCGGCATGCCCGATTGCCAACCGGAGGGCCCTCCGGTACGTTGGGGACCACGAAGCGGAGGCCCCTCCGGAAAAGGGGTCCGCGTCCGCGCCCACCCCCCGCATCCGGAGTGCCGACCATGTCCACACCCCAAGTCCCCCTCACCGGCCATCCGTTCGATGCCGCTTCCACTGCCGAGGACGTCGCCAAGGGCATCGACCTGACGGGCAGGACCGCCGTCGTCACCGGCGGCCACTCCGGCATCGGGCTGGAGACCACGCGCGTCCTCAGCCTGGCCGGCGCCGAGGTCGTCGTACCGGTCCGCTCCCCCGAAAAGGCCGCCGCCGCGCTGCGCGGAATCCCGGGCGTGAGGATCGAGCGGCTGGACCTCGCCGACCCCGGCTCCGTCGACGCCTTCGCCGAGGCGTTCCTCGGACTCGGACGGCCTTTGCACATCCTGGTCAACAGCGCCGGGATCATGGGCATACCGCTGTCGCGTGACGCCCGCGGCCACGAACTGCACTTCGCCACCAACCACTTGGGCCACTACCGGCTGACCGCCCGGCTGTGGCCCGCCCTGGTCCGGGCGGTGGGCGCACGCGTGGTCGCCCTGTCCGCCGCGGCCCACCGCTACTCTCCCGTCGACTTCGCCGACCCCCACTTCGAACGCCGCGCATACCACCCGATGCTCGGCTACGGCCAGTCCAAGACCGCCAACATCCTCTTCGCCCACCGGCTCGACGAACTCGGCGGCGACGACGGCGTGCGCGCCTTCTCCGTCCACCCGGGCTCGATCCTGGGCACCAACCTCAGCGGCTACGCCACGCCCGAGACACTTCGCGGGCTGGGTCTCGTCGACGGCGAGGGCAACCCGGTCATCGACCCCTACACCGGCAAGAAGAACGTCCGGCAGGGCGCCTCGACCACCGTATGGTGCGCCGTCAGCCCCCAACTGGACGGCATGGGCGGCGTCTACTGCCTCGACAACAACATCGCCCCCATCGCCGCACCGGTCGAGCACGACCCGCGGCAGCACGGGGCCCGGCCGGTGCCACCCACCGGGGTGTCCCCGCACGCCGTCGACCCGGAGGCCGCGGTCCGGCTGTGGCACCTCAGCCGCGACCTCACCGGGACCGATCCGGCCCGCTGACCGACCGGGCGGTGCCCGGCGACGCCGACCGCGTGGCGCGAGGGCCTGTGCGAAAATGAAGCGGAGGAGCCTCCGGTTGCCGCCTTCCGGCCCTGGCCGGAGCGCCCCGCAGCCCCGCCGAGCGACCCGCACAGAACGGATCTCCCCCGCCGTGACCCCGAGACAGACCCGCTCCGACGCCGTCGCCAACCGGGACCGCATCCTCACCGTCGCGCGGGAGGCGTTCGCGGACGCCCACGACACCTCGCTCACGGCGATCGCCAAGCAGGCCGGGATCGGGATCGGCACGCTCTACCGGCACTTCCCGACCCGCGAAGCGCTCATCATCGAGCTGTACCGGCGCGACATCCAGCAGGTCATCGACCGCGCCCCGGCCCTGCTCGCGAGCCTCCCACCGCTGGAGGCGCTGCGCGCCTGGTTCGAGGAGGTCGCCCGCTACGGCCGGTTGAAGTACGGCATCGCCGAGGTCATCCACGCCGTGACCGACGGGGGCCTCGAAGACCCCTTCTACGACCCCTTCGTCCACGCCATCAGCACCCTGCTCGACGCCGGGGCGGCCGAGGGAACCCTCAAGCCCGGTCTGGACCCCGAGGACGTGCTGTTCCAGCTCAGTGTGCTGTGGAAGATCACCCCCGCCAAGAACACCGAGGAACGGGCGTCACGCATCCTCGACCTCATCGTCGACGGCCTGCGCACCCCGGCCGCGAGGTGACGGCCGATCAGTTCGCTCGGGATGTCAGCCGGATGACGGGCATTTCGCGGTCGGTCCTGGTCGCGTAGTCGGCGTACCGGGACCGCGCGGCGACGATCCGCCGCCAGGCCGTTTCACGTTCCGCGCCCTGGAGCTGCTCGGCGGCGACCTCGGTCTTCAGGCCACCCGTCTCAATGGTGGCCTCGTCGGGGCGGGCGGCCAGGTTGAGGTACCAAGCGGGGTGTCTCGCCGCACCGTTGGCGGACGCCACGATCAGCCATGAGCCGTTCTCCCCGGGGAACCAGGCGACCGGCGACTTGCGCGGTTCGCCGCTCTTGCGGCCGATGGTGGTCAGCACAAGGGCGTCGGCCTTTCCCAGCGTGCCGCCGCCCTTGCGGACAATGAGGCGCATGGTGAACCTGTTCACCATGCGTACCAGCGAGCCGGGTTGGCGGGCACCGTAGGTACCGGCGGGGGTGGGCTCGAAGCTCATGGAGTCTCCTCTTGGTAGCCACGTACGTCGTGATGGGCTGCCGGGACGGACGCAGGGTGCCGACCCGGACCGCCTACCCCTTGGCTCCGCTGCCGTGCCGGGTGGTGCGGATCCGGCGGCGCCGGCGACCCGACCGACCTCGCCGGTCATGCCGGTCATGCCGACGGAGGAAGACGGGGCACTCATGCGGCGTTCCTCGGTGTCCGATGCGGGCGGGGGCGTTCGGTGGCCGCCGGATCTCGCCGTGCGAGGCGCGATATGAGACACCTTGTCTCACTGAGCTCACACGCTACTACAGCGCTCCATCTATGAGTCAAGCTGTCTCGCACATCGCGCTCATAGAATGAGGAGGTGAGCACCCCGACCGACCCCCGCGCCGCGCGCAGCCGGGCCGCAATCCTGGTCGCCGCCCGCTCATTGCTGCTCGACGAGGGTCCCGCCGCGATCACCCATCAACGCGTGGCCCAGAAGGCCGGCGTCGGCCGCGCCACGGTGTACCGGCACTGGTCGCAGCCCGGGCACCTGCTCCACGACGCCATGACCGGCATCGAGATGCCCTTCTTCCGGGAGCCTGAGACGCCCGTGCGCCCGTGGCTGCGGACCCGGCTCCAACGGCTCGCCGACGCACTGGCCACGCCCCAGATCGCCGGCGTCCTGCTCACCTTGATGCAGGGGGCTCTGTGGGATCCCGGTATCGCCGCGCAGCGCGACGAGTGCTACCGGGACATCAGCGAAAACCTCCGGAAGGCGCTGGCGCTGGCCGTGGCCGACCATGAGATCGAGATGTCGGCCGACCCGCACGACCTCTCGGCGTTGCTGGTCGGCCCCATCCTCTACCACGCCACCATGCGGGCCGGATCCGTGTCCCCGCAGCTGATCGAGCAGCTCATCGACAGCCTGGGCGAGTGGCGACCGTGAGGCGTTCCCCACCCGTCAACGGGTGAACACCATCCCGGACCGGACCGGACCGGACCGGTCCGCGCGGCCCTTATCCCCGGCGCCGCCGGCCCCTGGCCTTGCGGGGGTACGGGAACAGACGCGGGCTGCGCCGGGCGGCGACGTCCTCGATCCATCCGAAGAGAACGATCGCGAGAGCGATCAGGGGGACGGCGACGATCAGCGGGAACCACTGGCTCCGCAGCAGCCACTGCAGGTGGGCGTAGAAGAAGCCGTTGCTCCACAGCGGGTCGATCAGCGGCTCGCAGAGCACCAGCGCGACACAGTGCCACAGGTAGACGGTGACGGCTCGCGAGTTGAGCAGGCTGATCACCCCGTTGAACCGCTCCAGGGGCTTCGGCCACTGCTCCCACGAGGGGCTGAGGTGGAGCAGCAGCAGCACGCAGCCGAAGGACCAGATCGCCTGTGCCAGCGGTACGGCTTCGAGGTCGGCGCCGATCCGGGGGTCCTCCACCGGCTGTTGCTGCAGCCACCAGTAGCCGGCGACGAGGACGAACGGGGCGAGCGACGGCACGACGTACTGCGGGATGCGGCGCAGGAGTCCCTCGTGGTGGGCCATGCCGAGCAGCCAGCACGCGCCGAAGGTGGTGAAGTCGGTGGCGGTCTCCATGACGCGGCCGGACTGGTCGACCAGGCCGGAGTTGAGGAGGGCCGACAGCGCCAGGGGCGCCAGCAGGGTGACCCAGGGCAGCCGGCGCATCGCCTTGAGCATGAGCGGGGACAGCAGCACGAACCAGAGGTAGGCGCGCAGGTACCACAGCGGGACGGTGACCTGCTCGGCCCAGGTCGCGGGCAGGTGGCCGCCGAAGCCGTGCAGGGAGTCCGCGTAGGGCGGGGTGCTCAGCGGCAGGATCCAGAAGGCCAGTTCGCCCCACCACCGGTGGGGGTGGCCGGTCGCGTGCGGGCCCCAGCCGTCGATGATCATGGCGGTCAGCACGACCGCGCCGAACAGCCACATCGGGGGCAGCAGACGCCGCACCCGGCTGCGGATGACGCTCCATGCCGGGCGGCTGAGCGACCGCGCCATCAACGAGCCCGCCAGCGCGAACATCACGCCCATGGACGGGAAGACCAGCGGCAGCCAGGTCCAGCTGAAGTTGTGGTAGATCACGACGCGGACCAGGGCCAGCGCGCGCAGCAGGTCGAGGTAGCGGTCACGGCCCGGCTTCGGGGCCGATTGCGCGAGTTCGGGAAGGTGGGGGACGCGGAGCGTCAGGGTCTTCGAGGAGTCGCCGACGTCCGCGGCGCCGAGGTCGACCGTGCTCATGTCGGCATCTCCGAGGTGGTGACGTCAAGGCCGACCTCGCCGGTGCGCCGCAGCTTCTGCCAGCGCAGCCGGCCTCCGGTCAGGGCGGTTATCCAGGATTGGAGCAGGACCATGTACATGAGCACGCGATAGACCACCTGCTGTACGGGCAGGGTGATCAGGTGCCAGGCCTTCTCGCGGTCCAGGTGGAAGGACCACCAGGCGCAGAACCCCTGGAGGGTCAGCACCGCGAGCCAGGCGCCGAGGCTCTTGTACGGGTCGACGAAGAACACCCCGTACACCATCGCGATGTCGATGGCCGGTGCCAGCAGCGGGGTGAGCACCATGAACAGGGCGACGAAGGGAAGGCCGACGCGCCCGAAGCGTCCGGCGGCGCCGCGTTCGAGGACGGCGTGGCGGTGCTTCCACATCGCCTGCATGGTGCCGTAGCTCCAGCGGTAGCGCTGGGACCACAGCTGGCTCATGCTGCCGGGCGCCTCGGTCCACGCACGGGCGTTCTCGACGTAGACGATCTTCCATCCGCCCCGGTGCAGGGCCATGGTGACGTCGGTGTCCTCGGCGAGCGTGTCGTCGCTCATGCCGCCCACCTCGTCCAGGGCGCTGCGGCGGAAGGCGCCGACCGCCCCGGGGATGGTGGGCATGCAGCCGAGCACGTCGTACATGCGCCGGTCGAGGTTGAAGCCCATGACGTACTCGATGTGCTGCCAGGCGCCGATCAGGGTGTCCCGGTTGCCGACCTTGGCGTTGCCGGCCACCGCGCCGATCCGGGGGTCGGCGAAGGGCTGCACCAGTTCGCGGACGGTCCCGGGTTCGAAGACGGTGTCGCCGTCCATCATCACGACGAGGTCGTTCGACGCCGCGGCCACACCCGTGTTGAGGGCCGCGGGCTTGCCGCTGTTCGGCTGGCGGATCAGCCGGACCATCGGCAGGTCCATGCTCTCCACGATGGCCGCGGTGTCGTCCGTCGACCCGTCGTCGACGACGACCACCTCGAGCGGATGGTCGCTCCTGGCAAGCGAGAGCAGGGTGTTGGTGATGCACTCCTGCTCGTTGTACGCGGGGACGATCACGGTCACCCGCTCGGTCACGGCCGGACCCCAGGAGAAGCCGGGCTTCCGGGTCCGCCGCACGTGGATGAGCGAGAGCACCAGCATCAGCGCGAAGCGGGCGAAGACCAGGACCCCCACGACGGCGAGCAGGACGACCAGGAAGGGCATCACCCGCATCGAGAAGGCGGTGCACCACAGGAACGCCTTGCCGGCCCACAGGTCGTAACCGGTGACCGGGGTGTTCGCGGGGGCCGTGCCGAGCGCCTCGCTGATGGTCTTGAACCGGTAGCCCTCGGCCTTGAGTTTGTCGATGATGATCGGGAGCGCGGCCAGCGTCTGCGCCCGGTCGCCGCCGGCGTCGTGCAGCAGGATCATCTCGCCCTGCCCGGCGAGGTCGGGCAGGGCCGCCTTGACGATGGCGTCCACACCGGGACGCTTCCAGTCGTCGGTGTCCTTGTCGATGAAGGCCGTCAGGTACCCGTGCGCGCCGACGTCCTTGGTGACCGGCCAGGACCAGTCGTCGAGGGCATCAGCGGTGGATGAGTAGGGCGGCCGGAAGAGGCTGGAGTGGATGCCCGCGACGCCCGCCAGGGCGAGCTGGGTCTCACCGAGCTCCCAGGTGAGCCGGGTCCCGGAGTGCAGCGCGAGGTCGGGGTGGGTGAACGTGTGCAGACCGATCTCGTGGCCGCCGGCGACAATCTCGCGGATCAGCGCGGGGTTGTGGGTGGTCATCGACCCGGTGACGAAGAAGTCCGCGCGGACGTCGTGCTGCTTGAGCACGGCGAGGATCTTGGGCGTCCACTGGGTGGACGGGCCGTCGTCGAAGCTGAGCACGACGGTCTTGTCGGGGATCGAGTAGCTGACCGGCTTGTCGTTCCTCGCGCCGCGCGCGTCGACGAGCGGCCCGCCCACCAGCACGCTGCGGGGCACCGCGTCCTTGTCCACGGAGACCGCGATGCGCTCGTCGTGGAAGACCTCGTTGCCGGCCATGCCGCGGAGCACCAGCAGCGCCAGCAGGGTCGCCAGGACGGTCACCGGCAGGAAGAAGCGCAGCGGCGGTGCGGCGAGCCGGCGTGGCCGCAGGAGGGACTGCCGGTGGCGCTGGTGGCGTGACATGGATTTCCTGGTGTGTCGCGTGCTGCGGCGGGGACGTCGTGGCTGTCACGGAGTCGGGGTGGGGACCCCGGTGGGAGTGACCGCCTCGCCGGAGGCGGCCGGGGCGCCGGCGACAGGCGCGGCTCCCAGCGGCGCCGACGGGAGCGGTGCGTTGACGTACTGCCCGGGTTCCGCGGTGTCCGCGGTGGACGGGATCGAGAAGGCCGGGGCGTGCGACTGGGTCCCGACCAGACCGGAGATCATGGCCAGTACGAAACCGACGAGGACGAGGCCCAGCAGCCAGCCGAAGCCGCGCAGACGCCGGCCGCGGCGCCCCGTCCGGTCCACGAAGACGGGCGAGGTCTCCGCCTTGGTGAGCGTGCTGGTCAACGAGGGACCTCGGGCTTTCGGTGAACGCGTCGCCGCGCGATGGGTCGGATGCCGAACTTAGTGCAACCCCGGGGCGAATAGCGGACTATATGTTCGATTTGCCGGATCCCGCGGCCAACTATGTGATCTTACTGAAATGAAAGTGTGTAGAACTTACTCGGGTCTCCTACACTCCCCGAGGTCACGTCCTTTGCCGCCTGCCGGATCGGAACGCCTCGTATGCCCAGCCCCCACCGCTTCGGCCGTCTGGCAGCCGCCGTGGCGCTCGTGGCCGGTGCCGCGGTCCTCGCGAGCGCGTGCGACGGCCAGGCCTCCGGCGGAGCCTCCTCCAGCGCCCCCGCGAAGCCCTTCGACGTCGCGTCCCTGCGCCACCCGACGGGCCGCATGCTGGGGGTCGTCGACGACAAGTCCCCGTGGCAGTACGGCATCGTCACCACCTTCACGCGGCAGGCGGGACGCGCCCCCGACATCCGCGAGTACTACGGCTCCTGGGGAGACGACTTCGACACGGAGGGCAACGCCTTCCTGTGGCGGCACGGACAGCTCCCGATGCTGGAGTTGGTCCCCTCCGACACCTCGCTGTCCGACATCGCCAAGGGCACGGACGACGCCTGGATCCGTCGTCTCGCCCGCCAGATCGCGGCCTACGACGGCCCCCTCGCGCTCTCCTTCGCCGGTGAGATGAACGGCCCCTGGAACTCCTGGGGCCCCGGCCACGCCACCTCCGCCGACTTCGTCGCGGCCTGGCGGCACGTCCACGACGTCGTCCGCGGTGCCGGCGCGGACAACGTGATCTGGGTGTGGAGCCCGCACGTGGTGGACTCCGGCACCCGGGCACGGCTGCGCCCCTACTATCCGGGCGACGCCTACGTCGACTGGGTCGGCGTCATCGGCTACTACGGGCCCATCGACGGCGCGGCGTTCTCCAGCCTCTTCACGCCGACGCTCCGCGAGATCGCGCGCTTCGCGGACCGTCCGGTGCTGATCACGGAGACCGGCGTGGCGGAGAGCGGCCGCAAAGAGGCGCAGATCCGCGACCTGTTCGCGGGAGCCGCGAAAGCGGACGTCATCGGACTGGTCTGGTACGACCAGCGCAAGAACTGGCCCGGCAGCTCCCTGCCGATGGACTGGCGGATCGACACATCGGTGGGCGCGCAGGCCGCTTTCCGCGTGGAGTCGGAGCGGGCCGGCTTCGGCCACCCCCTCAAGGACGACTGAACCGAAGGGGCGGACCCGCCGGACGCAGGCCCGGCCGGTGCGCCCCGCGATGACGCGTCGGGCCGGCCGAGGCCACGACACAGGACCGAGCAGAGTGGAAGTACACGGATGACGACGGAAGGGCCGCCGGGACGGGGTGTTCCGCGGGAGTACCCGGACCAGGGTTCCTGGTCGTCCGGGCAGGGCGGGCCGCAGCCGGAGCCGGAATCGTGGGAGGCATGGCCGGCCTGGACCGGCGAACCGCGGTCCCGCAACTCCCCCCACCTGCCCGCGGATGCGCACGGCCACGGCGTGGAGCCCGCCGCCGTCCCGCCCGTCCCGGACCACCCCTGGGCCGACCCGGACCCCGCAGCCGAGTCCGGCGCGCGGGCGGAGCGGTGGGCCCGGGAGTGGGCGCTGCCCCCTGAGTGGGAAGAGCCCTCCCCCGGCGTCGTCGCTCCCCGGTCGGCGGGCGCGCCGGCTGCCACTGCCCCGGCCCCGCAGGCCGCGCCGCTGCCCGTGCCCGTGCCCGTACGCACCCAGCCGACGCGCGGTCCCCGCAAGGGCAGGCGCGTGGCCGGCGGCGCCCTCACGCTCGCCGTCCTCGTGGCCGGCGGTGCCACCGCCGTCGCCCTGGACCGCGAGGACGCTCCCCCGGTCGCGTCCCGCCAGCTCACCCAGGCGTGGCGGGTGCCCGCACCGGCCGCCGATGACGCCCTGATCGGGAGCTGGGTCACCCGCGAACTCCTGATCCGGGCGAGCACCCGCGGCGGCGTCAGGGCCTACCACCTGTCCGACGGCAGCGAGGCGTGGAAGGCCGCCCTTGCCAAGTCGGCGGCCGGCGTGCCCTGCGCGATGTCACCGACGCTCTCCGCGGACGGGATCGGGACGATCGGGCTCGGCACGGACGGCAACTCCTGCACCGCGCTGGCAGGCATCGACGCGGCCACCGGCCGGGTCCGGTGGACCAGCCCCCTCGTCGACCGCGAGCACCGCACAGCGACAGCCGCCCGGACGTACCTCCAGGGCGAGGTCGCCACGATCGTCAGCGGGAACTTCCTCGGCGGCCTCGACGTGCGCACCGGTCGCGCCGTCTGGGGCTACCGCGCCCGGGGCCACTACTGCAACGTCCGCGCCTCGGGCAGCGCGGGCGTCGTGCTGGTGGACGACTACTGCGCCGACCGCACCGACAAGTTCACCCTGCGCGCCTACGACGGCAGGACCGGAAAACTGCTCTGGGCCCTTCCGCAGCGCACCCACACCGATGTGCTCCAGGCCTTCTCCGGATCCCCCCTCATCGCGTCGCTGCACACGCCGGACGAGGACAGCACCCGGGTCTTCACCACTGCGGGCGGCAGTCGCAAGCTGGCCGTGGGCAACTCCCAGACGCTCTCGGGGAACGACACCGACGCCGACCACTCCGCCCGGCTCGTCGGGGACGTCCTGATCACCCCGGCGCTGGGCGCGGACCACCTGGAGGTCGACGCCTTCGACGTCACCACCGGCGTCAAGCTCTGGACCCTGCACTCGGCCGCGCTCGCCACGGCGGTGGCGGGGGACGCCTCCGTGTACGCGGTGTCCTCCGCCGGACCCCCGCAACTGGTCGAGGTGGAGCCGCGCACCGGCGATCTCACGCCCGTCGCGGCGCTGCCGTCCGGGGTCGTCGGTTCCGACGCGCTGCACACGGGCAGCGTGTACGTGATGCCGGACGCCGGTGGAGTGCTGGAACTCGGCGCGCAGGGCAAGAACGGCGGGGCCCGGATGTACCGGTGACCCCGGACCGCACGACGCGCACAACGGGCGAGCCCCGGGCCGCAGGCCCGGGGCTCGCCCGTGAAGCGGATCGCCCCCGCGTCTACTTGACGGTGCGGTAGGCCCGGTGGATCGTCCGCTTCACCGTGTTGCCGCCGGAGTCCGTGAGCGTCACGCGCAGCGAGACGGTGCCGGGACGCGCGGGTGACGCAGTACCAGTCGCCTGCCGCCGACGGCCTTGACCGGCCTCCAGGTGCTGCCGTCGTCGTAGGACACCGTACCGGCGGTCCCCAGCGCGGGCGTGAACCGCACCGCCGACAGCGGCAGCCACTTCTTGGTGTCGCCCGCCACGTGGGCGGAGCGGAAGGTCCACTCGGCGGTCGCCCGGGCGCCGGACGCGGGCCTGTCAAGGGGGTCCCGGTGCGGCGACGCGACCGCGGAATCGGGCACACCAGTGGAATCATCGACAGGCGAGCGGTTCCGGTTCCCGGCCGAAGGCGGTGGACGAACGTGGCGGCGACCGACTGGGAGTGGGACGACACGCTGTTCTCGGGCGCGGCCCCGTACTACCGGCGCGGGCGGCTTCCCTACGCTCCGGGGCTGGTGGGAACCCTCACCGGGGAACTCGCGCCCGACGGACGCGGCCGCCTCATCGACGTGGGGTGCGGGCCGGGCACCCTCGCCCTGAGCCTGGCGCAGCTGTTCGCCGAGACGGTCGGTGTCGACCCGGACCGCGGGATGATCGCCGAGGCGGCGCGGGGTGCGGCCGACATCGGCGTGAGTGACAGGACGCGGTGGGTTCGCGCCCGGGCCGAGGAACTGCCCGCGGGACTGGGCACGTTCACCGTCGCGACCTTCGGCCAGTCCTTCCACTGGATGGACCGGGACCTGGTGGCGGCGACCGTCCGGGACATGCTCCGGCCGGGCGGGGCGCTGGTGCACGTCTCCGACGCGAAGGCGGAGTCCTGGCCGGTCGACGGCCTCCCGCATCCGGCCGTGCCGTACGCCGCCATCGAGGAGCTGGTCCGGCACTACCTCGGTCCGGTCCGGCGCGCCGGCCGGGGGACGCTGCCGCAGGGGACACCGGGCGGCGAGGCCGCAATCCTCGCCCGCGCGGGATTCTCCGGACCGCGACGCCACCTCGTTCCGGGCGGGCAGGCGCTGGAACGCACCTGCGACGACGTGGTCGCGTGGGCGTTCTCCATGTCGTTCTCCGCGCCGCACCTGTTCGGCCCGCGCCAGGGCGACTTCGAGGACGACCTGCGCCGGCTGCTGCGGGAGGCCTCCGCCTCGGGCCGGTTCAGCGAGCGGCTGCCGAGCACCGAGGTCCTCGTCTGGCGGTAGGGCGACACGCGGCCCGAGGTGCCCCTTTGACTTTGAGGATGACTCGCATCATCCTGATGTTGAGATGATTCGCATCATCCAGACTTCGGAGGAACGACCGTGCCCGAGAGCTACGACATCCGCCGCACCGCCGTGCTGCTCGTCGACCCGTTCAACGACTTCATCGCCGAGGGCGGCAAGGTGTGGCCGCGGCTGGAGCCGATCGCGAGGGAGGTCGGACTGCTCGACAACCTGCGGTCGGTGGTGGCCACCGCTCGCGGGACCGGCGTGCGGGTGATGTTCGTCCCGCACCGCCGCTGGGAGCCGGGCGACTACGACACCTGGGACCACCCGAGCCCCTCGCAGCGCAAGATCCAGAAGCTCCACCACTTCGCCCGCGGCTCCTGGGGCGGGGAGTTCCACCCCGACTTCCAGCCGCAGGCGGGCGAGGTCGTCGCCGCGGAGCACTGGGGATCGAGCGGCTTCGCCAACACCAACCTGGACTTCCAGCTCAAGCAGCACGGCATCACCCATGTGGCGCTCATCGGCCTGCTGGCGAACACCTGCATCGAGGCCACCGGCCGCTACGCCATGGAACTCGGCTACCACGTCACGCTCGTCCGCGACGCCACCGCGGCCCTGAGCGCCGAGATGATGCACGCCGCGCACGAGCTCAACGGCCCCACCTACGCCCACGCCATCGTCACCACGGCAGAGCTCGTCACCGCGCTCGGCGACGCGTCGTCACCGTCACCGTCCCGCTCCTGAGCGGGCGGGTCGCCGTCATCCTGCCCGCCCTCGCCGCGTCGGCGGTCCCCCGGGCGAACCGGCGTATCGCCGGTTCGCCAGGAGGACCTTCATCGCGGCTCCGCGGCGTGGGGTCAGCGGGAACCGCGCTTGACGCTGCGGAGCAGGACGAATCCCGCGATCGCGAGTACCGCTCCGAGCGCCGCCGGCCACAGGTTGGCCCCGGTGTCCGCCAGGCCGCCGCCGATCTCCTGCCGGCCTGCCTGTCCGGCCGGGCTCGGGGCCGGCAGGGCGGCGGGAGTCTCCCCGGCCGTGGCCGCGGCCGACTGGTGCTCGTGGTGGTGCTCCTCGGGGACCACGGCCGCCGGGTCGTCGTTCGCGTCCTGGGTCGCCGGCTGCGCCGGGTCCGCCTTGGGCGTCACGGTGCCGGGCACGGCGGGTGCGTCGTCGCCGGGCTGCCCGTCCTGCGGTGCGCCCGCCGAGGAGTCCGTGCCGTATCCGTCGTTCCCGTTGTCACCGGGCTCCTGCCCGCCGTCACCGCCGGGCACGTCTCCGGCTCCGGACGTCGGCTCGTCCGACGCCGGGGGCTGGTCCGTCGGTTCCTGAGACGCCGGGGGCTCGTCCGAGGCCGGAGGCTGCTCCGAGGCCGGCGGCTCGTCCGAGGGCTCCTGCGACGGCTGCTCACCGGCACCGCAGGTGCGGCCCTCGTTGATGCAGTCGGCCGCCTCCTGCATCAGCTTCTCGTCGAAGATGTTGATGAAGTCGCCGTGGTCGGTGATCGGCTTGTGCAGGTTCTCCGGGAACGAGTCGACCGCGAACAAGGGGACACTGCGCCCGCCGTCCGCCAGGCTCGGCGCGTCCACGTCGTAGACGATGCGCTGGACCAACTGCGGGATGGCCACGAACCCCTGGGGGCAGTTGCCCGCCGGGTCGGCGAAGGCCACGTGCGTGCGGTGGTTGGCGCTGTCGACGTTCCGACCGTCCCAGCAGCTCTGGAACCGGAAGGTCCGCACCACGTCACTGCCGCTGGGGCACAGCGGGTACTTGTCCTTCAGCTGCCGGTCCTCGTGACCCGTGCAACTCCACGACGCGTTGGCGTTGGCCGGGCCGTTGACGAACGCCTTGGCATCACCGGTGATGATGCGCAGCAGGCGCGGCATCGGGGTGACCTTGGTGAGCGGGTTGCCGACGAACGTCAGCGTGACCTGCTTGGGCGTGACGATCTGGCCGGCGTTGCCCTCGGTTCCGCCGCCCGGGGCCTCGGCGTCGCGCTCCACGGTGCCGTTCTGCAGCCGCAGCACGGGCCAGTAGTACGACGACCTGTCGCCCTGGTCCTTGCAACTGGTCTCGGCCTTCGCCAGGTCGTCGATGGTGGCCAGGCCGTTGTTGGCCTGGTTGCCGACGTAGTCGTGGAAGTGGTGGGCGCCGTTGGTCACTCCGGGCGCCACGATGATGTTGTCGGAGTTGAACAGGCCGCCCGCGTTCACACCGCAGTCGGTGGTGAACGTGCCCGGCGAGGCGTCCGTCGGCCGCGGTGAGCGCGGTGCGTCGGAGGGCACGCTCATGATGTCGGCGTAGTCCGCCGCGACCGGGCCGTTGCCGCCCTGGCCGCCACCGCCCTGATTGCCCGGGGCCCCTTGGCTGTTCTGGCCGTCGGCCGGCGCCGTCGGCTGCTCGGCGGCCGGCGGGCTCTGGGTCTCCACCGCGCGCAGACTGCACTCCGCGAGGCCGTCGACGCCCTGCGGGCGGTCCCCCGCCCGGTCGATGGCGTCCAGGATCCGGGCGATCGTCGCGGCGCGCTTGTCCTTCAGCGGGCCCAGGATGGCGTTGCCGGCGAACGCGGCATCCTGCTGCTGCGCCGCCGAGGACTCCTTCAGCCGCTGGTAGGCCTCGGCGATCTGTCCGTCCAGAGCCGCGAGTTCCTTGTCGACGTCCTCCCTCGCGGCCTCCGGTACGGAGGTCAGTGCGTTGCCCACGTCCGGGCAGTCGACCGTCATGGCCTGTGCGGCCGGTGAGGACATCTGCATGCCCGGATCGCCGCTCGCGTCACCCTCGGTCGCGGAGGCGAAGACATTCGCCGTGACCAGCACCCCGCCTCCCAGCATCAGGGCGACGGCCACGAATGTGCCGCTCCGTGTACCGGTAGCGCGTCTGCGCGTGTTGCGTACCAAGGAAACCCTCCTGCGCCCGATGGGTGACGGCCTGACACAGCAAGCCACCGCCACATACGCACGCGACCTCCGGAGCGTTCAACCGTCCCGGAAATACACAGGAGTTGCCTCGGATCCCACCCGACGCGGTCAGTCGCCGTCACCGTCGAGCAGACTGGGCAGGTGCGCGCCGCAGCGGTCCTCCAGGTCGCCCTCGCGCTGCATCTCGCGCTCGAACAGGGCGGCGACCCGCCGCCGGGTCTCGGGCCAGGCGATACTGGCCGCGAAGGCGTTGCGACCGTCGAAGAGCCGGTCGACGGTGGGCAGGGAGACCTGGTTGACCAGGTTCGTGGCGGCCTCGATCGGGCGGCGGTCGAAGGAGGCGAGGCGGCGGGCGAGGGTGTCGACGAAGGCGTCCAACTCGGCATCCGGAAGGCTCGGTTGATCCAGCCGTAGCGTTCGGCGGTGTCGGCGTCGAAGTCGTCCGCGCCGAGGATGATCTCCGGCGCGCGCCCTCGGCCGGTCAGGTGCGGCAGCCGCTCGGTGCCGCCACCGCCGGGGATGACACCCGCGCCCACCTCGGGCTGGCCCAGGACGGCGTTCCCCCGGGAGGCGAAGCGCATGTCGCAGGCGAGAGCGAACTCGCTGCCCACGCCGCGGACGCGGCCACGGATCTTCGCGATGCTCACCACGGGGGACGTGGTGAGGCGGACGAATGTGTCCATGATGACGGGCATCCCGGAGGCGGCGGCGCTCCTGCTGACACCTGCCGACTGTCCGGTCATGTCGAAGTGGGCGAGCCAGAAGTCGGGGTTCGCGCTCTCGAAGACCACGACACGCAGGTCCGGACTCGCGTCCATCCGCGCGAGCAGGTCCTGCAGCCCCTCGAACACGGACTGGTCCACCACGTTGAGGGGCGGGTTGCCGAAGGAGACCCGCCAGCGGGCAGGTGCCTCCTCGGTGATGCGTACAGGTGCTGCCCAATCGGTCATACCGGGCAGGTTGGCCACCCTGGCCGCGCCTCAGGCAGTGACACAGAACGCCCGGGAGGGGATGCGAGGATCGGCACCATGGCGACCCCGAGCTACCTCGACTGCTGCGCCGAACCCGAACTCGACTGGGTGCGGACGCTGTACCAGTCGGCGCACGACCAGGAATCCCTGCTGCGGTGCACCGCATGCCTGGTCTACTGGTTCCACCGCTTCCACGAGTACACCGACTGGTCCGGCGGGAACGACGACCTGACGAGCTGGTACAGCCCGCTCACCGCCGCGGAGGGCGAACGGCTCCGGGACAGCACCGACCCGTCCGGTGAGGACCTGTCGTTCCTGCGGACCCGGCCGAGCTGGATGGACGACGCCCAAGGCGTCCAGCGGGTCGACGGCGCCCCGGACCGGCCGTACCGCTGAGGGTGGCGCCGGCTCCCGCACCCGGGCGGTGGCTCAGGGGACGACGACCATGCGGAAGCGCGCGGCGCCCGACGTCATGCGGGCGTACGCCTCGTTGATGCCCTCCAGCGGCACCGTCTCGGTCATCGGGCGGATCCCGGCGAGCGCGCTGAAGTTCATGGCGTGCTCGACGTCGCGCGAGGTGCCGGACGGGTGCCCGACGACCGAACGGGACGTCAGGATCAGCTGGGCAGGGGTGATCGGCATCGGCTCCGGGGCGATGCCGATGACGATCAGCTCCCCGCCGGGCCGGAGCCCGTCGACCCCCGCCACCATCGCCTGCGAGTTGGAGGCCGTGGCGAGAACGACGGTCGCGCCGCCGAGCGCCTGCAGGGCCTTGGCCGTGTCGGTGGAGGTGCTGTCGACGTAGTGGTGCGCGCCGAGTTGCACGGCCAGGTCCCGCTTGCCCTCGCCACGCGCGACGGCCACCGTCTCGAATCCCGACTTCGCCGCGTACTGGACCGCCAGATGGCCGAGCCCTCCGATGCCGATCACGGCGACCACGTCGCCGGGCCGGGCGACGCTCTTCCTGAAGGCGTTGTACGTGGTGACGCCCGCGCAGCCGAGCGGCGCGGCGTCGACGGCCGTCAGACCCTCGGGGATCCGGGCCAGCGCGTTGACCGGCGCCACCATATGGGTGGCGTAGCCACCGTCGTACGCCCAGCCGGGCACCTGGAGATACCGGCAGTCGATGAAGTCGCCCTCGCGGCACGGTACGCAGTGTCCGCAGTGGCCGCCGAACCAGCCGACCTCCACACGGTCGCCGACCGTCCAGTGCCGCACGCCCTCACCGAGGGCGTCGATGCGCCCGGCCACCTCGTGGCCCGCGACGAGCGGGAAGGAGACGCCGGGGTAGGCGTTGTTGACGAAGCCCACGTCGGAGTGGCAGACGCCCGACGCCTCGACGGCGATCCGGACGTGGCCGGGGCCGGGCTCGGGGAGTTCGCGCTCGACGATGTCGAATGGTCCGCCCGGTTCGGAGACCTGGGCCACCCGCATGGAGTTCATCGCACATCCGGTGTGTGAGTGGTACGGCACGCAAGGCGTCCTTCCCGCTCATCGTGGCACGGGGGGCACGCCCGCGCGCGTCGGGAACGGGCCGTCTGAACGGGCTCGGCCGACGGTGGCGCCGGAGAGCGGAAGGCCGACTTTGCAAAGCCAGGTTGGCAAGTCTAGCCTTCCCAATGTGAGGGACATCAGCAGCTCCGCCCACGGGGAGATCGCGGTCCGCACGACCGCGACCCGGCTGCGCGTCAGCATGAGCGCGTTCATGCGCCGCACGCGCGACGCCGCCGCCGAAGGCGATCTGACAGGACCGGAGATGGCGGCGCTCTCGCGGCTGGACCGGTCGGGGCCCGGCACGACCGCGGATCTGGCCCGGTGGGAGCAGATCACCGCGCAGGCGATGGGGGCCACCATCGGCAGCCTGGAGCGTGGCGGACTGGTCGCGCGGACTCCGGACGCCACCGACGGCCGCCGCTCGGTCGTCGCGCTCACCGAGGCCGGACGCACCGCGCTCGGTGAGGGCCGCAGCGCCATCGTGGACCGGATCGCCGCCGCCCTGGCCGAGTCGTTCACCCCCGACGAGATCGCGGTCCTCGACGCCGCCGCGCCCTTGATCCAGCGCGTCGCCGAGCGGCTCTGACCACCCGCTCACACCCGCCTGGAGCAGCCGAATGACCGCCGCCGGACCCGAGTCCAGCCGAGAGATACCACCCGCGGACGCCGCACCGTGGCGCGGCCGTCCGTTCTCGCCGACCTTCACCCGATCGCCCATGGCCTGGGTGTACCGATCGGGCGGACCGCGGCGCTGGTCACCGCGCTGTACCTGGCCAGTGCCGTCGCCCAGCCCACCGCGGGCAAGGCCGCGGAGGTGTTCGGCCCGCGGCGGGTGTTCCTGGCCGGGATCGTGCTCGTCGCCGTCGGCGGTCTCGTCGGTGGATTCGCCCAGGACCTGATCACGCTGCTGCTGAGCCGTGTGCTGATCGGACTGGGAACGTCGTGCGCCTATCCGACCGCCATGCTGATCATCCGCATCCGTGCCCGCGACGCCGGCCTGGAGCAGCCGCCGGGCGGGGTGCTCGGCGGGCTGCAGATCGCGGGCACCGCCACCGCCTCACTCGGACTGCCCCTCGGCGGTGTCCTGGTCGGTGCGCTGGGATGGCGCTCGGTCTTCTTCGTCAATGTGCCCGTGGCGCTGATCGCCCTGCTCGCGACGGTGGCCTGGGTCCCTCACGACGGCCCGGTGGACCGTTCCCGTAGCGCACGCGAGATCGCGTCCCGCCTCGACGTCACGGGCATCGGCGGCTTCACCGCCGCGGTCGTCGCACTGCTGCTGTTCCTCTTCGACCTGCCCAGCGCCCACTGGTACCTGCTGGTCGCGTCGATCGCGCTGGGTGCCGCGCTCGTCGTCTGGGAGCTGCGCGCCCGCACCCCGTTCATCGACGTCCGCCTGCTGATCACCGACCGCGCCCTGACGCGTACCTATGTGCGCTTCGGGCTCGTGCTGCTCTGCGTCTACGTCGTGCTCTACGGCATCACCCAGTGGGTCGAGGCCGTCCGCGGGCTGTCCGAGACCGCGGCCGGCCTGCTGCTCCTGCCCATGACCCTGATCTCCGGCCTGGTCATCGCACCGGTCTCGCGGCGCAACCTGGTCCGCGCACCGGTCGTCGCGGCCGCCGTGACCTGCCTGATCGCCTCGGCCGGCGTGCTGCTGCTCAGCTCCACGGCCTGGATCGGCTGGATCGTCGCCATCCCCGCCGTCTTCGGCATCGCGATGGGCACCGCGGGCGCCGGCAACCAGACGGCCCTCTACGCCCAGGCCCCCGCCGAACGACTCGGCACCGCCTCCGGGCTGCTGCGCACCTTCGGCTACGCCGGATCGATCGCCGCCTCCGCCGTCACCGGCACCGTCTTCCGCACCGAGGTCACCGACCGCGGCCTGCACCTCATCGCCTGGATCATGATCGGTGCGAGCCTCGCCCTGATGGCCGTGACGCTCACCGACCGCGCGCTGCGTACCCCTTCCGGGGCCTGAGCGCTCCCCTCCCCCGCGCCCGAGGAGGGCGCTCACCCCGAGCGGGTCGCTGTCTCCTTGATCGAGACGTCCGCGCCGACGTCGTCGCGGCCCGCCGCGGCGAGTACGGACCCGAGCAGCGCGGGAAAGCGCTGCTCCATCTCCGCGGACCGCGCCACGACGTAGCAGCGGGTGCCCTCCTCGCGGGTGCGGATCAGACCGGCGGCACGCAGCACCGAGAGGTGGTGGCTCTGGGTGGACTTGCCGACGGGGACCTGGAGCGCGCTCCACCCCCGCTCGACGCCGTCCGACAGGACGCGCATGAGCCCGACACGGATCGGGTCGCTCAACGCGGCCGTCACGTCGGTGAGTTGGACGTCGGCGAGGTCGGGGTGCTCATGCTTCCTTCTCACGGCTTCATCGTACCTCGCATGCGACGTTCGACGAACGGCAAACATAGGGTCTGCCGCCTTGCGTGCCCGCCCGGCGCATGCCAGCCTGCCCCGCTGACGGACGGAGCCGGGAAGGCGGAGCCATGACGCAGGACACCGTGTACGTGAGGTTCCAGGCGACGGTGCCGAACCGGCACGGCCGGTATCCCGGACTCTTCGCCCTGGCGAACGGGCTGGGGCGCAGCGGCGTCCTCAGCGCGGAGGACGACCTGTTCTGGCGGGAGAACAACGCCTGGTACGAGGCCCATTGCACGAATCCGAGCACCGTGGACCCGACGGTGTACGACCGGGCGGTCAACCCGGGAGCGGCGGCCTGGTTCAAGCACACGGCGGGCGAGCTGCTCGATCGCACGACCGGCTACCTGGAGCTGCTCGCGCGGCACCAAGTGGGGTGCGAGCGGCTCGAGTCGTCGTGCCCGGGGCGCGTCGTCCACGAGGACGACCATCAGATCGTGGTCGTCCCGCACGGATGACTACGCGGCCTTCAGCGGCTGCCGGTAGGACTTGCGCAGGGACGAGGCGGCGACGGGGAGCAGCCCGGCGAGCAACTTGCCCTTGAGTGTGCGCGGTTCCCGGGTGAGCTCGACGTCGATCCGGGTGCCGGCGCCTTCGGGGGTCAACTGGAAGACCCAGCCGCCGCCGAGGCCGAAGACCTTCGACTCGTGCGTGGTGATGGTGACTCTCCCTCTCGCGGCGTCCCACTCGTAGCGCGCGCGTTCCCAGGCGGAGGTGGTCCCTTCGGTCACTTCGGCCCAGGTGTCGCCGATCGAGTGAACGGTGACGGCGTCGATCGTGGGCCAGTTCTCGGCGCGCGAGGGGCCGAAGTCGGTCAGCACCGCCAGGGCGTCCGCGGGGCTGAGCGAGGAGTCGAGGTGGAAACGCACGACTGACATGGGGTTTTCCCTTTCTTGAAGGACAACTGCTCGGACTGATGGAACTGTTCGGGCCGCTCGCTGCGGGCCGGTCAGGCCGCGGTGGCGTTGATGGTGACGGGGATGTTGCCCCGGGTCGCCTTGGAGTAGGGGCAGGTCTGGTGGGCGGCCTCGGCGAGGGCGGTGGCGGTCTCCTGGTCGACGCCGCCGATCTCGAGGTTGAGGACGGCGGCGAGGCCGAACGCGCCGGTGTCGTCCTGGGCGAGGGTGACCTCGGTGCCGATGGCGGTGCTGGTCAGCCTGATCCCGCGCTGACCGGCGACAAGGCGGAGCGCACCGAGGAAGCACGAGCCCCACCCGGCGGCGAAGAGCTGCTCGGGGTTGGTGGCGTCACCGGCGCCGCCCAGCTCCTTCGGCAGGGACAGCGTCGTCTGCAGCAGGCCGTCGTCGGACTGGACGCGGCCGCCGTTGCGGCCCTCACCGGTCACGGTCACCGCAGCGGTGTAGTGGATCGCCATGATCTGTCCCCATCTCCTCGCCGGAAGCCTGAACGTCACCCGTTCAGGCAGTGACGTGATCATTGCAGCCCCCCGCGCCACCTGTCAAACAGGTGACGATTCGCGGCGATCGCCGCGACGGCGGTGCACTGCAGGCCGTCCTGCGACATAATCAAAAGACGAATACTTGTGACATGGGTGGTCGCGGCGCCGCTCGGCGCGGAGGAGAGGTACGGATGAACAGGGCTCTGTCCTACGAGGTGTCGGTCACGCCGCAGATCCCCCAGTCGGGGCGCGGGCCGCTGCCCGACGGCAGCCGCCGGATGTGGTCCCCGATCTCCTCCACGCTCATCAGCGGCGAGCGTGACGCGGTGCTCGTCGACCCGCCCATGACGAGCGAGCAGGCCGCGGCCGTCGGCGACCGGATCGCCGCGTCGGGCAAGCGGCTCGTGGCGATCTACGTCACCCACGGGCACGGGGACCACTGGTTCGGCGCCATCCCCCTCGCGGAGCGCTTCCCCGGCGCCGAGGTACGGGCGACGCCCGGCACCATCGGCCTCATGGCCGCGCAGGCGGCGCCGTCGTACCGCGCGTCGTTCTGGGACCTGGTGTTCCCCGGGCAGATCCCGCAGGGGACCGTGGAGGCGGTGCCGGTCGGGCCGGAGGGCTTCGAGGTCGAGGGCCACCGCCTGGTGCCGATCGAGACCGGCCACACCGACACCGACGCGACGACCATGCTGCACGTGCCGGATCTCGATCTGCTCGTGGCCGGCGACACCGTCTACAACGGCGTCCACCTCTATCTCACCGAGTCCGGCGGACTCCCCGGCATCGACAGCTGGCTGGCCGCCCTGGACATCGCCGAACGGCTCGCCCCTCGGGCGGTGGTGGCCGGCCACAAGGACCCGCGGTCGCCGGACGCGCCGCGGCAGATCGAGGAGACCCGCCGGTACCTCCAGGACGCCCGCCGGCTGCTGCCCGCGGCGAGCGGCGCCCAGGACTTCTACGACGCGATGCTCGCGCTGCACCCGGACCGCATCAACCCCGGCGCACTGTGGGGGGCGGCCATCACCCTCTTCCCCGCGCAGTGAGCGCGGTGGGCGCGGGAGGGGCGGGACGGGGGCGCCCGCCTCAGTGCCTCACTGCGCCGAGGCCGGCCCGCGCTCCTTCCGCCGGGCCCGGTAGGCCCGTACGTTCTGCGTGTTGCCGCAGGTGGAGACGTCATGCCAGACGCGTGAGCAGTTCTTGGAGCGGTCGTAGAACGCGCCGCGGCAGCGGGGGTTCGCGCACACCTTCAGCCGGCGCAGCGTCCCCCCGTAGGAGGCGGCCACCAGCTGGATCAGGACGTACGAGCGCACGGCCTCGACGGCGTCCCCGTGGGGACTCAGCCGCGCGCCTCCCGCGCCCAGGGTGACCGCGGCCGTCGTCTCGATGGAGGGGACCGCCACGGTCTCCGAGGACTCGTCGGCGGGGCCGGAGGACAGCACGGTGCGCAGGTCGTCGCGGAGCGACAGGACGCGCCGCAGGCCGTCGGGGCCAAGACCGTGCGGCGCCGCGGGGGCGCCGGGGTCGACACGGTGGAGGACGGCGAAGGACGAGTCGAGCCACTGCCGCGCCGACTCGGGCGACTCCAGGAGGTCCGCCTGCCGGGGCTTGCCCAGGCTCGCCGTGTTCAGCAGGTCCTGGACGAATCCCAGACCGCCCGGAGCGCTGCTCTCCACTTCCTCGTAGCGAGCGGAGGCAGGCCATACGACCGGTGTGCTCATCCCGTCCTCCTTCTCGCCTCGGCGGTAAGAGCCTATCGCCTTCACTCCTGACAACGCGGCGGGGTCACCGGACGCGTGGGCCGGTCACTCGCCCTGGAAGTCCACGACCGGGCGGGGCCGGCCGGCCGTGAAGGCGGCGACGGCCGACGGGAGTCCGGCCGTCACGTCCTTGGACTCGAAGAGCGGCATGGCGATGTCGAACATCGCGTCGTCCGCGGCCTTCACGCCCCCGGCGTCCCACAGGCGCAGCAGCGCCTTGTGCGCGGCGTGCGCGCGCGTCGGTCCCGCGGCCACCTTGCGGACGAACGCCCGGGCGGTCTCCAGGACCTCGTCGTCGGGTACCACGCGGTTGACCACCCCGGCCGCGGCCATGGTGGCGGCGGGCACCTGCTCCGAGGTGAGCGCCCACTCGAAGGCGCGGGCCCGGCCGGCGCGGGCGGCCGACCGGTAGATCCCGCCGAGGAGCGTGACGATGCCGAGGGTCTGCTCCGGGTGCCCGAAGCGGGCCCCTTCCCCGGCGAAGATGGCGTCGGCGCGCAGGGCCAGCTCGAAGCCGCCCCCGAAGCACAGGCCGTTGACGGCCGCGACCACCGGCACGGGGATCTGCTCCAGGCGGTTGAACGCGAACATGTAGCGCTCGAACAGCGTCCGCAGCTGCCGTGTGTCGAGATCGGGCCACGTCACGATGTCGCCGCCGAAACTGAAGTCGGCCCCCTCCGCGCGCAGCAGGATCGCCCGCGCGCCGGCCGACTCCGCCTTCTCGACCCCGGCGAGCAGCTCGTCCGCCATGAGTTCGTCGACGCGGTTCTGCGGCGGGTTGTCCAGGACGATCTCGGCGATCCGATCGTCGATGACGACGTGCAGATGACTCATGGGTGCTCCAGCCCTTCGAACATGGTGTGCTCTCCTTCTCCGCGGCCGGTCCGTGGCCGCCCCGGTCACTGCCCCGTGACGGCCTCGGCGCTTCCCGCGAAGAAATGAGCGGACGGAATGGTCCCCGCCAGGCGCGCGCGGAGCTCGGCGGAGAACCGCAGCGCCGCCCCGAGGGGCCGATGGTGGATCGCCGCGTGAACGATCTTGCCGTCCGCGTTCTTCTCCAGGACGGTGACACCGGAGATCGGCAGCCCGCCGAAAGCGGTCGCCCGCCATTGCAGGTAGGTGGTGGAGTCCTGGGTGGCCTCGGCGGTGAACTCCAGTGACTCGTAGATCGCGCTCGCGGCGGCGAGGGCCGGGGCGACGAGGTCGCGGCCCGCGATCGGAAGGACGAGGACACTGGCCTCCAGCACGACGTCCTCGGTGAAGCGTTCGGCGAAGGCGCTCGCGGACTGCGCGGAGAAGCCGCCGCGCCAGCCCGAGGCCGTGTCACCGGCGTCCAGTGTCCGCAGGAAGGCGCGGATCTCGTCGGCCACGACGCCGGGGAACTCCACGTGCAGCCAGTGGCCGCCGCCGGGGACCGTCGCGACGCGCGCGCCGGGGAAGCGCGGGGCGATCGCGCCGGCGATCATCTCCTGCGTGACGAATCCGTCCTCGGCTCCGCGGACGATGAGGACGGGGCCGCCGTACGCGCTCGTCTGCGGCGCCTCCTCGGCCCCTTTGTTCCAGAGGTCGGCATAGCGGGCCACCACCACGGCGGGCACCAGCACGGCGCTGCGGCCCAGCCGGTCCAGTGCCTCGCCGTCCAGGGCGGGAGACAGATGCCGGCGGACGGCGCGTTCGGCCTGCGGGTTGCCGCCGAGCGCCCGGAACGGCGCGATGGCCTCGTCGGGCAGGCGTGTCCCACCGAGCGGAACGGGGGTGAGCAGGACGATCCCGGCGACCCGGTCGGCCCGGGCGGCCGCCGCGAGTTCGACGACCTGGGTGCCCATGCTCTGGCCCACCATGATCACCGGTCCGTCGATCGCGTCGACGACGGACGCGACCTCGTCGGCGAACCGGGTCAGGCTCAGCTCGTCCGCCTCCCGCTGCCCGGATGCCCGGCCGCCGGACCCCGGCAGGTCGAGGCGGACTGTGGACACCGCGTTCCCGACGGCCTTGACGAGGCCGTCCCAGACGGTGGAGTCATCGAGGAATCCGTGGACGAGCAGCAGCGTCGGTGACGCCTCGCCGTCCCGGCGGACCGGAATGCCCTGGGGAAGGATCTCAGTGGTCATGTCCGGCCCGCCGTCGTCGATCCGGACCCGGGGGTGATGATCATGCCGTTCTCCTTTGAAAGCATGAGCCGACGTGCCGCGCCCCGCTTCGGACGGACACCGGGACCGGCAGGGCCGGAGGAGCCTGTCAGCCTCACTCGTACAGGAGCATAATCCGAATACGTATTACCGGCCAGCCCCACTCACCTGGGTGACCGACATCGCGCCGTCCCGCACCGCCCCGTCACAGCGAGCGGCGGCGCCGACCGGGATCACTCGCCCAGGAGCGCGACGGCTCCGTACCAGACCGGGCCGGTGTTGATCCGGTCCGGATGGCGGCGCAGCATCTCGTCGTAGAAGTCGCGCGCGCCGGAAGCCGTCCGCAGCAACTCGGCCACGTCGTGCAGGTACTGCCGCGTCCGGCCGATGACGGCCGGCGAGTCCGGCAGGTCCTTGTTCTTGTGACCGGCCACGACGGCGGTCGGATTCAGGGCCTCCACCTGGTCGAGTGCCTTCAGCCACTCCTGCAGACCGCCGTCCCCGCCTTCGACGAAGTACTGGTGGACGCCGTTGTAGGCGACGTCCCCGGCCACCACCAAGCCGATGGACGGCACGTGCAGGACGGTGGTCGAGTCGGTGTCGGTGTGACCCACCTCCACCACGTGCAGCGCCCGGCCCTCCAGTGCGAAACCGCCCGCGGGGACCGGCTCGGCCAGGACGGGGCTCTCGGGGATCAGGCCCGGCCACAACACGTCCCACATCTGCTCGCGGCCCTCGCCGGCCTGCTGACGCATGAGCTCGATGGTGCCCTCGGTGGCGTACACCGTGACCCCGGGGAAGCGCTTGAGCAGTTCGGCGGTGCCGAGCCAGTGATCACCGTGGCCGTGGGTGATGTAGACGTGGCGCAGGCGTTTCCCGGACGCCTCGATCCAGTCGCCGGTCTCCTTGATCTGGTCGTGGGTGAACGGAACGTCGACGAGAACAGCGTCCGTCTCCCCATGGATCAGCGTCGTGGTGATGGGCGAGGAGACGATCGGGCCGCCGTCCGGCAGGCGCTGCGCTCCGGCGCGCGGCGCGCCTGCCACGACGAGGGTGCTGTAGGCCAGGGGCTTCGGGGTGTTCACGAGCTTTCCTCCTGCGTTCGGGGGGTACTGCGCGGCATCACAGGGCGAGGAGCACCCGCCCGAAGGGTCCCCCCTCGATGAGGTGGCGCTGGGCCTCGGCAGCCCGCTCCAGGGGGAAGACCCGGTCGACAAGGGGATTGATCTCCTTGCGGGCGAGTATGTCCAGCAGCTTCACGTTGCCCGCGTTGATCTGCTCCTGGGTGAACATGGCGAACTGGAAGCCGCGCACACGGGCCGCCTTCCAGATGAGGTCGGTGACGTTGATCTCCGCCTGCATTCCGCCCGAGTAACCGATGCTGACCAGGGTTCCGCCCCTGGCGAGCGCGCCCAGGGCCTGACCGGTGATCGGCCCGGCCACGCCGTCGAGGACGATGTCGACGCCCTTGCCGCCGGTGAGTCGCGCGACACCGTCGCGCAGCGATTCGCCGGTGAGGTCGATGACCTCGTATCCCGCCGCCCGGCCGAGCTCGGCCCTGGCCGTGGTGGTGGCGGTGGTGATCGCGAGGGACGCGCCGAGCTGCCGGGCGATCTCGACGCCGCCCTGGCCCACCGCGCCACCGCTTCCGGGGGCGAGCACGGTGGCGCCCGGCTGGAACCCGGCGAGTTCGGTGAGCGCCAGATAGGCGGTGAGGTAACCGGCGCCCGCGGACAGCGCCACGGCGCTGGTGTCGTCGATCGCGTCGGGAACGGGCACCAGGTGGGCCGGGTCGACCGCCACGTATTCGGCCCAGGTGCCGTCGGCCGCGATGCCGTAGCGGCCGCCGCTGATCATCACGCGGGTCCCCGCCGCGGGACCGAGCGCGCCGGGCTCCTCGACCGTGCCCACGCCGATGCCTCCCGCCGTGAGCGGGAAGGGCTTGACCGTACCGGGAGGCGTCCTCCCCCAGCGCACGGTGTTGTCGAGCGGGTGGATGCCGGCCACCGCCAGCCGCACCAGAACCTGCCCGTCCTGGGGCACGGGCCTGGGGATGTCGGCCAGGTGCAACACGTCGTAGTCACCGAACCGGTCGTACTGGACAGCTCGCATCGTGATGGCCTCTCGAATGTCCGATCGTGGCGGGTCGAACGCCGCCCCGCCTCAGGCAGGTAAAGCGATCGCTTTCCTCGACGCTAATACGGTCGGCCATCGAAGTAAAGCGACTGTTATACTTCCGCCGTGGAGACCGAGAGCACATCCGGTACCCGGCGCCGCGGCGGCCGGGGGGCGCGCGAGCGCATCCTGCGGGCGGCCGCGCGGCTGTTCTACGAGGAGGGCATCCACGCCACCGGCGTCGCGCGCCTGGTGGAGACCGCCGAGGTCTCCACGCGCACCTTCTACCAGCACTTTCCCACCAAGGCTGCGCTGGTGCAGGAGTACCTGCGCGGCTACGAGAGCGGGCTGACGCAGCGGATCGAGCAGCACCTGACCCGGGCGGGACTCACTCCCAGGGACCAGTTGCTGGCCCTGTTCACCATGATCGCCGACGCCCCCCAGGGGCCCTCGGGAGGCGTGAGCACGCGCGGCTGCCCGCTCCACAACGCCTCCGTCGAGGCGGCGGACACCATGCCCGAGATACGGGAACTGGTCCGGCACAACAAGCAGGGCATCACGCGGCAGCTCACGGGCATCGCCGCCCGCGCCGGTGCCGCGGACCCGGAGCAGTTGGGCCGCCATCTGGCCGTGCTCCTCGAGGGCGCCACCGCGCTGTCGACCTCCCTCGACAACCCCCGCCCCCGCCATGACGCCCTGGAAGCCGCCCGCGTACTGGTCGATCACGCCCTGCCCGCGGCGCAGGCCGCGGGCTGACGGCACTGCACGGGGCTGGGCCTGTTCGGGTGACGCCGGGGGCCAGAACGGCGCGGCTCAGTCGGAGTCGGACCACAGCAGCACGCCTGGGCCGTCCGGGAGCGGATGGCGCCGATGCCCGCGCGCAGTGTGCCCCGCTCTGCGTCCGTCCATGTGTGGCCCCAGGCACCGGCGTCGCGGAGGTCCCTCGTGAACAGCTCCCACAGCGCGCCCAGTTCATCGGGGCCGTACAGCGGTGGTAGACCCCGGTCCTCGCCCCGATCACCACGTACGGTCAGGCGTCGCGGGCGATTCCGTCGGGATCGAGGCAGACGAAGCGCCGAGAGCTCATGGCGGCAGTCTTCCCGGCTGCAGCCATGAGCTCAACGACGTTTCCCTCCTGGGAGGTCACGGACGGGCCGGGCCCGACGACCACCCGGGGTGGTGGTGGCTCAGACGCCGACCGCCGCACGTCCGGCCGCGTAGACGCGGGCCTGCTCGGCGACACGGCGGCCGAGGTGCTGGGCGGTGGCGATGTCGGCCTTGTGGACTTCCTCGGGACCCTGGTCGGTGTCGGTCTGGGCGCCCGCGCCGAGGTAGAAACCGAGCCGGTTGAGGTCGTGCTCGGAGGCGGTGGAGCTGTTCCAGCCCGGGTGCAGGCCGAGGTTGACCCAGGTCATGCCGTGCTGGGCCGCCAGGACGGTGAAGTACTGCAACGTGTGGAGCTTGTCGCCGCTCTTGGCGCCGGAGTTGCTGAACCCGGCAGCGAGCTTGTTCCTCCACGAGTGGACGAACCAGCGCTTGGACGTGGCCTCGGCGAACTGGTGGAAGGCACCGGAGGCCGTGCCCATGTAGGTCGGCGAACCGAAGACGATCGCGTCGGAGGCGTCGAGCAGCGCCCACTGCTCGTCGGTGATCTCATCGACCTTGATCAGGTGGACGACGCCACCTGCCCCGACCACACCGTCACGCACGGCCTCGGCCAGGACGGTGGTGTGGCCGTAGCCGGAGTGGTATGCGATCGCTACGACGGGGCTGGTCATGAAGTTCTCCTCAAGGCAGGGGGACTTGCCGGCTCTCCCTCGGGGAGCCGGGAGGCCGACGACCGTCCGGTGTGACGGCTCGATCCGCCGACCTCGTACCTGCCTGGACCGCGCAGCCTCCGACGTTGTGACACCGAAGGAACGCCTTGTGAGAATGAGCACCCACCACTGTGCAGCCCCCCGGCGCTCGGAGTCGACCCGCGCGACAATGCGCGGATGCGCGATCTGCTGCGGGCGTGGGACGGGATCCGGGGTCGTCGGGCCACTGTCCGGCGGTCACCGCAACGAGGTCCTTGAGGTGCGACGCGGCCGCCGGAGAATGGTGGCGCGGCGCAGCAGGCGGCGGCCCGGCGGCCCGGAGTGGGAACTCGACCTCCTGGAGTACCTGGGCGCCCACGGGTTCACCGTCCCGGGCGTGGTGCCCGCCGCGGACGACCGCCGTCACATCGACGGTGTCGTGGTCCAGACGTGGGTCGAGGGCGAAGCCCCCCACTGACCGGGACTGGCCCGTCGTCGCGGCCGAACTGCGACGACTGCACACCCTCACCCACGACTGGCCCCAGCGACCCGGTTTCTGTTCGGCCACGGATCTGCTCCGGCGTGAACACGGCGGTGACATCGATCTGTCCCTGATGCCCGCCGGGGTCGTCACGGCCTGCCGCGAGGCCTGGCGGCAGTTGGCAGGCACCCCGCGGGCCGTCGTGCACGGCGATCCGGCCGCCGCGAACATCCGTGTGACCGGCGACGGTGTGGGATTCCTGGACTGGGACGAGGCCCGTGTCGACCACGTCGACCTCGATCTCGCCGATCTCCCCGTCGAAGCCCTGCCGCGGCACCGACTCGCCCCCGCGCGGGCGGCCGTCCACGCCTGGGAGGCCGCGAACGGGTGGCTCGTCGAGCCTGCGTACGCGCGTCAGCGACTCGCTCAACTCGTCGTCCCGGGGCGCGGGGAGGAGACACACGGCCCCGGTGCGGAGAACCGGCCCTGACGTGTGGGACCTTGCGGAAGCACACCATGGCCTCCCCCACACCCCGCGATGTACTTCCGCGTGGACCCGAGCAGTCCAGAAGGTGGGTCACCAGGAGCCGGGTGGCCTTCGCGCCGGACGTGCGTGGTCCGTACTGGGGCGAACCCGCCGGTCCGGGCGGTGTTGTCATCATCGACAGGTGCCGCGAGGGTAACCCGACCGAGTGGTGTCACCGTGAGGACTGCACAGCGAGGAACCGGGGCAGACGTCGCCGCAGCGGGCACTGCCGTGGGCGGGACACCAGCGAGTGCGGTGGGCACATGCAGTGTGCCACCCGCGGGCACACCACGGGCCTCACACGCACACGTTCGGGGTCGCTGTGGGACAACACCCGCCATTTCGAGGAACGAATGGGTACCATCCGGCAACAACACCGGAACAAGGAGAGCGGGCTGACGTGTCCAAAGAATCCAACGAGCCGGGCATCACCACGATCCAGGACCGGGCGGCGGCGCGCGCGGCGCGCATCGCGGCCGACCTGGACAGCAACGCCCGCGAGCAGGAAGGCGTCCGCGCCCAGATCACCGAGCTGCAGGACCACTTGGCCAAGCTGGGCCGTGAGCACAAGTGGCTGACCCAGTTGCAGAGCATCGAGCCCGCCGAGAGCGGCGCGGCGGCCCCGCAGCGGGAGGCGGCCGGCACGGCGGAGGAGACGCCCGCGGCACCCGTGGCACCCGCAGCACCCGTGGCCGCCGTGGCCGCCGTTGATGTCGTGGCACCGAAGGCGAAGAAGGCACCCCCGAAGACGGCGACGAAGGCCGCGGGGACCACCGCGACCGCGACGGAGACGGTCACCGAGCCCGCGGTCCCCCGTCCGCGCGGAGGCCGCAAGAAGGCCCCCGCCCAGACCGCCGCACGGGAACGCGGGAAGAGCGCGGCACGGGCCCGCAAGCCGGAGTCCGGGACGACGTTGGTCAGCATCCTCGAGGAGATCCTGTCCACGAGCCGGGAACCCCGCATGGTCAGCGAGGTCGTCAACATCCTGACCGAACAGCACCCCGATCGCGCGGCCAAGACCCAGGTGGTGCGGAACACGCTGGAGGCGCTGGTCGCCAAGGGTGTCGCCGAACGGGCGCGGAAGCAGGGCTCGGTGTTCTACACCCCTGTCGCCCCGGCCGGGAGCACCACGGGCGCGAACGGCGGCGGCACCGGGGCGGCGAAGCACGAAGAGGCCGCGGAGCCGGCCGCGGCGACCGCCTGAGAGCGACGTGGGGCGGGGAAAGGACCCCGGAGCGGGCGGCTCCGGGGTCCTCGGCCACCGGTCGGGCCGGTCCGGCCGGTCAGGCGGTGGTGACGGGCGAGTGGAAGTAGTGGCCCTTGTCGAGGTCTTCGAGGAGGCCGGGGTGGGTCGGCTGCCAGCCGAGCAGTTCACGGGTCAGGGTGTTGGAGGCCGGGACGTCGAAGGCCAGGAAGGCGCCCAGCCAGGCGAAGTGCTCGGCCGCGGCCTCCGGGGCCACGGAGCGCACCGGGATGTCGAGGTGACGGCCGATCACCTCGGCGACGTCACGGATCGGGACGCCCTCCTCAGCGACGCCGTGCAGCACCGAACCGGCCGGGGCCTTCTCGACCGCCAGGCGGAACAGGCGTGCGGCGTCGAGGCGGTGGACGGCCGGCCAGCGGTTGGCGCCGTCGCCGATGTATCCGGAGACGCCCTTGGCCCGGGCGGTGGCGACCAGGGTCGTCATGAATCCGTTGTCGCCGTCGCCGTGGCAGGTCGGGGACAGCCGCACCACGGATGAGCGCACGCCGCGCGAGGCGAGTGCCAGCGCGGCCTGGGCCGTGGTCGCCCGGATCGACACCGGCGAGCCGTCGATCGTGGGCATGTCCCGCTCGGTCGCCACGTGCCCCGGCGCGAGGCCGGCCACGCCGGAGGCGAGGACGAAGGGGCGGTCGGTGCCGGCCAGCGCGTCGCCGAAGGTGTCGACGGCGCGGCGATCGGCCTCGCCCGCGTCCTGGAAGCCGCCGCTGAAGGCGATGTCGTGCTTGAAGGCGAGGTGGATCACCCCGTCCGACGCGGCGGCCGCCTCTCGCAGGACGTCGAGGTCGTCGATGGTGCCGCGGAGGACGTCCGCCCCGGCGGCGGTGAGGACGGCGGCGGAGGCGTCGGAGCGGGCGAGTCCGACGACCTGGTGCCCCGCGTCGATGAGCTCGGGAACGACGGCGGAGCCGATCCAGCCGGACGCGCCGGTCACGAAAATGCGCATGGGAGGAACCCCAGACTGTTGATGTCAGTTACTGTCATCGACGCTAACATGTGATGTCAGGTGCTGTCATCACGTAGGATCTGCGCATGGGTAGATGGGAGCCGGACGCGCGCGGACGCCTGGCGCAGGCGGCATTGGAGCTCTACAGCGAGCGTGGGTACGAGCAGACCACCGTGGCTGAGATCGCCAAGCGGGCCGGCCTGACGGAACGGACCTTCTTCCGGCACTACGCCGACAAGCGCGAGGTGCTGTTCGACGGGTCCGGCATGCTGCAGGAGCTGTTCGTGGACGCGGTCGTGGGCGCTCCGGAGTCGGCGGCCCCCATCGACGCGGTGGCGGCGGGCCTCGACGCGGTCTCCGAGATGTTCGACGGCCGCCGGGAGCACGCACGGCTGCGGCAGGCCGCCATCGTGGCCAACCCCGAGCTCCAGGAGCGCGAGCTGATCAAGCTCGCGTCGATGGCGGCCGCGCTCGCCGACGCCCTGCACCGGCGCGGCGTCGCGCGCTCGACCGCGAGCCTCACCGCCGAGGCGGGGATCGCCGTCTTCAAGGTCGGCTTCGAGCGCTGGATCGCGGCGGCCGAGGAGCGCGGGATGCCGCAGGTGATGCGGGACTCGCTGGACGAGCTCAAGGCCGTGACCGCGGGCGGCTGAGGCGGACGCCGTCGTCACCGGGACACCACCGGCGGCGCAGGCGGCCTCACATGCCGGGCCCGCCCCGGCCGCCGTGCTTTGTTCCGCGACCGACAAAGGACTGGTGCGGGTCCGCCGGGGGACGCAGGATGATCCCCATGCCTGAATCCACTCCATTCCACGACCTGGCGGCGTTCATCGCGCTGCCCCGGGTCTCCTCGCTGGCCCTGTCACCGGACGGAACCCGTCTGGTGACGGCGGTTCAGGAACTGTCCGGCGACCGCACCCGCTTCATCGGCGCGCTGTGGGAGGTCGACCCCTCCGGGGAGCGACCGGCCCGGCGGCTCACCCGGTCCGGCCGCGGCGAGTCCGCCCCCGGGTTCCTGCCCGACGGCACTCTGCTCTTCCTGTCCTCCCGCCCGGCCGCCGACCCCGGTGAGGGCGAGGACGACAAGCGGGAGGCGGCACTGTGGAGCCTGCCGGCGGAGGGCGGCGAGGCGTCGCAGCTGCTCGCCAGGCCCGGCGGGATCGACGGCTTCGCGACGGCCACCGGGGCGGCCCGGATCGCCCTGGCGGCCGGTCTGCTCCCCGGCGCGGCGGACGCCGAGCAGGACGAGCGGCTGCGCGAGGCCCGTCAGAAGGCCAAGGTCTCGGCGATCCTGCACGAGTCGGTGCCGGTGCGGTACTGGGACCACGACCTGGGTCCCGCCGTCCCCCACGTGTTCGGCGTCCCTGACGCCGGCGCCGAGCCGTCCGTCGTGGTGGACTGCGGCGCCCGCCGGATCGGCGACTCCGGGCACATCGCGGTCTCTCCCGACGGCTCGCTGATCGCCTACACAGCGGCCGTGGGCACCCTCCCCGACGAGATCCGCGACACCGTCGTGGTCGTGGACGCCGCCACGGGCAAGCAGCTGCGGGTCCTGGAGGCCCCCGACACCGAGTTCGGCGCCGCGGCCTTCACCCCGGACAGCCGCCGACTGGTCTGCGTCCGCGAGCGCCGGATCACCTGGGACAGCCCCGGCGACGTCACGCTGTGGCTCGCCGACGCGACCGACGACCAGGACCCCGGCCGCGATCTGCTGCCCGCCTTCGAGCAGTGGCCGGGTGCCCCGGTCGTCTCCCCGGTGCCCGGCGAGGACGGCACGCCGGTCGTCTGGTTCACCGCCGACGAGGGCGGGCACGGACCCGTCTTCCGGCTCTCCACCGGCAGTGGCGACCTCGTCAGGCTCACCGCGTCCGGCGCCTACAGCGACGTGGTGGCGAGCCCCGACGGGACCACCCTGTACGCGCTGCGCTCGGCCGTGGACAGCCCGCCCGCGCCCGTGCGCCTCGACGCCGCGGCGCCCGGGCAGCAGCCGGTGACGCTTCAGTGCCCCGGCCGACTGGCCGCGCTGCCCGGCAGCCTCACCGAGGTGCACACCACCGCCGAGGACGGCACGGCGCTGCGCGCCTGGCTGGTGCTGCCGCAGGACGCCCGCCCCGACACCCCGGCGCCGCTGCTGCTGTGGGTGCACGGCGGCCCGCAGACCAGCTGGAACGCCTGGCACTGGCGCTGGAGCCCCTGGGTGGCCGCGGCCGCCGGCTACGCGGTCCTGCTGCCCGACCCGGCGCTGTCCACCGGCTACGGGCAGCAGATGCACGAGCGCGGCTGGGCGCACTGGGGCGGTGCCTCGTACCAGGACGTACTGGCGCTGACCGACGCCGCACTGCAACGCGACGACCTGGACAGCGAGCGCACCGCGATGATGGGCGGCTCGTACGGCGGCTACATGGCCAACTGGATCGCCACCCACACCGACCGCTTCAAGGCGATCGTCACCCACGCGAGTCTGTGGAACATGTACAGCTTCGCGCAGGTCACCGACTTCCCGGCCTACTGGATGCGCCGCCAGGGCGACCCGCTGGAGAACACCGAGCGGTACGAGCGCGAGTCGCCGCACCTGAGGGCCGCGAACATCACCACCCCCATGCTGGTGATCCACGGCGACAAGGACTACCGGGTGCCGATCGGCGAGGGCCTGGCCCTCTGGAACGACCTGGCGCGCTTCGAAGTCCCGGCGAAGTTCCTGTACTTCCCCGACGAGGGCCACTGGATCACCAAGCCCAACAACATCCGCCTCTGGTACGCCACCGTCCTGGGCTTCCTGGCACACCATGTGCTGGGCGAGGAGTGGCAGCGCCCCGACCTGGTCTGACCCCTGCCACGCCTCCGGGGCCCGGCGACACCGGGCCCCGGAGGCGGTCCCGTCAGTACGACGCGTCGTGCGGCCGCTCGGGGTTGACCGCGTTGCGCCGCTGCTCCAAGCGGTGCATGTCCTGGGTCGCGCGGATCTCGCGGAGGAAAGCGGCGCTCTGAAGGGTCATCAGGGAGTTCAGCGTGTGCCGTTCCCTCGCCGGATTGGCCAGGCACATTTCGTAGAAGTGGGCCGCGCGCTGCAGGTCGGCGTACGAGGTCCGGTAGAGGTCGGCGACGCGGTACTGGGCGTACGGGTGGCCGGCCCGCGCGGCCGGCAGGAAGCACTCCAGCGCGTGGTCCACGGGGGCCCGGTCGAGTCGCACCAGGCGTTCCAGGTACATCTCGCCCAGCGCGAGCATCGCCTCGGGTTCGCCGAGTGCGGTGGCGCGCCGGTACCACTCGGCGGCCGTGTCGAAGGACTGCCGGATGCCGGCCTCGGGGCAGCCCTGGTAGGACAGGACTCCCAGGTAGTACGCCGCCCTGGGCGAGTCGGGGTTGCGACGCAGCCAGGGGACGGCCCCGGCCGGGTCCCCCTGGGCGAAGCGGACGTGGCCCAGCAACTCCCCCGCGAGCGCGTGGCCCTCGTTCGCCGCGGGCTCCAGGAAGAAGCCCGCGGCCGCGCGGTACTGCCCGCTGTCCCAGCAGTACCGGCCGATCCGGTAGAACTCCTCGGCCGTGGTGGGCTCACGTCCGTCCGCGGTGAAGTCGACCCCGTTCCAGAGCACCATGCCTCCGGCCCCCTCTCCCCCTGCTCCTGCACGCTACCCCGGTACAGCCGTGGGGTGGCAGCCACGCGGAGGAGATGTTCCCGCGGAACCCGGACCCGGGGAGATACGTCCCAGGGACATCGCGGGAATCCCCGCATCCATTCCGGGGGGCGTCATGAGACCGTTCAGGCTGCTGGGTGTGGTCTGCCTGCTCACCGCGGGGTCCGTCGGCTGCGGCACGGAACCGGCGGCCGACGACGTCGGAGCGCACACGATCACACCTCGTATGCGTCAGGTGGCGAAGGCGTGGACGGGCTCGGAGGCGGCCCGCGCGTGGCGGGAGGGCTTCTACCCGCTGGAGGACGTCGTCCGGCTGCCGGAGGGTGCCTTCCACAGCGGAGCGGACAAAGTCGCCTACCTGAGCCGCAACTTCACCCTGCGCGGCGCACTGCCCGGAACCCCCGCCCGGCACGGACGGATCCGGTGGACGAACGGGCGGTCCCTGCCGGCCACGATCATGACCGCGCGTCAGGCGTACGAGACCCTGGACGGCGGCGACGGGGCCGACCCACTGATCGTGGAGAAGGCCGTCCTCGGCCGGATGACCCTGAACACCAGCCGGGGCCCGGCCCAGGTCCCCGCCTGGCTGTTCACCCTTGACGGCTACGACACCCCGCTCAAGCGCATGGCGATCGCCCCGTCGAAGCTCCCGCGGGCCCCGGTTCCATCGCTGTCGCAGGCGACGGACAGCGGGTCGCCGCTGGTCGGACTCGAGTCGGTGGCCGAGGACGGCCGGTCCGTCACGGTGCGGGCCGGGCACGGCGCCTGCGACGACGGCCCGACCGTCGACGTCCTGGAGACCAGTGACAGCGTGGTGCTCGCCGGCGGCGTCCGGGGCGCCAAGGGCGGTCCGTGCACGTTGCAGTTGCTCAGCGACCCTGTGACGGTGCGGCTGGACCGCCCGCTCGGCGGACGGCTGCTCCTCGACGCGTTCACCGGCGCACCGGTCACGATGGAGGGCTGAGCCGTGCGGCGACCGTCTTCGGGCGCTGGTACTCGTGCAGGGCCAGCGTACTGAGGTCGGTGCCGTGGCCCGAGGCGCCGCGGCCGCCGTGCGGGAGCTCGGCGGTCTGCACGAGGTGGCAGTCGAGCCAGACCTCGCCCGCGTTCAGCCGGCCGGCGAGGTCGAGGCCCGCGGTCAGGTCGCGGGTCCACACACTCGCCGCCAGCGCCTGCGGTACGGCGTGCGCCAGCGCCACGGCCGCGTCCAGGTCCTCGGCCCATTGCACGGTGAGCAGCGGTCCGAAGACCTCCTCGACCACCGCCGGGTCGTCGTCGGGGAGGTCGGCCAGGATCCGGGCCGGGCGCCAGAAGCCGTTCTCCTCGCCGGGCCGCGGGGCGGTCCCTACCGGCCGTCGATCATCGCCAGCAGCGACGCGTGCGTCCCGGCGTCGGCGGCCACCAGGAGTCCGCGCCCCGTCCGCCCGACCGGGGCGCCGTCGATCCCGGTGACCACGCAGCCGGCGGCGCGGCACACGGCGATGCCCGCGGCGAAGTGCACACTCCCGGTCAGGTCGCCGCCATCGGTGACGTACGCGGCGCGCTTGCCGGCCGCGACCCAGGCCAGCGCCAGCGTCGTGGACACGACCCGGGGCCGGAACCGCTCGGCGAACACGGGATGGGCCAGCAGATCCACGGCCCGGAATGCGGGTGCGCCCGGAAACGGCGGATCCAGGTTGACGTCGACCAGCCGGGTGGCGGGGGTGGGCGCCAACCGCTCTCGCGCGCCGTCGTGCCGCACCCAGGCCGTCTCGCCGTCGGTGAGGAAGACCTCGCCGCCGAACGGGTCGGCCACCGCGGCGGCGCCGTCGCGCAGCGCCACGTTCACGGCCACCAGCATGCTGCCGACGGCGTAGTTGAGCGTGCCGCACAGGGGATCCACCAGCCACTGACGCGCGGCGCCCGCGGCACCCTGCTGTCCGCCCTCCTCGCCGAGGACCGCGTCGTCGGGCCGGGCGGCACGGATGACGCCGAGGATCGCCCGCTCCGCCGCCACGTCGGCGGCGGTGGCGAAGTCCCCAGCGCCCTTGTCGATCCGGGCGAGCCGGCGGCCGTACATGGCGCGCACCACGTCAGCGCCGGCACGCGCCGCGGCGGCCGCGACCTCGGCATCGTCAGGAGTCGTAGCTGAGTCGATCACGGCCCGCAGGCTACCGGGCGGGCCGCGCGGTCGTCGGCCCGATTGCGCCCCCGAACCCACTGTCGAGGCGACACGGTCGTCCGTACACTGACAAGTTGAAGGCATTCGGGCATTGTCGACGGGGGGAACCGCCATGTCCGAGGAACAGCAGGGCAATCCGTACGGCAACCCCTACGGCAATCCCTACAGCGGTCCGCACCACAACCCGCCGAGCAATCCGTACGGGTTCGTGATCCCGCCCATGCCTTCCACCCCGCCGCCCCCGCCCCCCGCGCCGGCGGACGGGCTCCGGGCCGCGGCGGTCGGGCTGCTCAACCTCACAGGCCTCGGACTCGGTTACGCCCTGCTGCGGCGCTGGGGCCTGATGATCGCGTGCTGGCTCGTCACCGGCGTGCTGCTGCTGGTGGCGCTGCCCGCCGACCCGGACGGCGTGCCCTCCGCAGTGGTCGTCGGCTACCTGGTCCTCCTCGTGCTCGCGGCGGTCCACGGCGCCTTCGCGGGCCTGCGGACCCGGCTGGCCTGGCCCACCGGGTCGCCGCCGGCGATCGCGCTGGGCCTGGTGCTGCTGGCCGTGCCCGCCGGGGGCGTCGTGCTGTACGACAGCGCGCGCGACGAGGCCACCGAGCAGATGCTGCTGGACCGGCTCGACCAGGCCGACCGGCTCGTCCGGGCCGGGGAGGGCCGGGAGTTCGGCACGGCGGAGGCCGGCTACCGCAAGGCCCTGCGCGCCTACCGCGACCTCAGGGCCGACCACCCCGGCTCCCGGGCCGCCGCCAAGGTGCCCGACCGGCTGAAGACGTACTACACGACGGTCGGCGCCCCCTATGAGCAGAAGGACTACTGCGGCGCGATCCCGGGCCTGACCTACCTGCGGACGGTCCCGGCGACCATCGGCAAGAAGGACCTCGGCACGCTGGCCGAGTGGCCCGACGACCGCCTGGCCACCTCGCTCTACGAGTGCGGGGCGCAGGGCATGGCCACGAACGCCACCGGCTGGACAGGGATCTTCGGCGATCTGCTCAACGGCTTCCCCGACTCGGCGCAGGCGGCCAAGGTCGCGCCGGCGATCGGCTCGGCCGTCGACAAGGCCGCCAAGGCCGTTGGCGGCTCGGAACCCTGCGCGGCCGTGGACCGGTTGCGCTCCCTCGGCACCCAGGCGCAGGGACTGCGGGGAGGCACGGCGGGCCTGGACGAGGCCGTCGCCAAGCAGGCCGGCCGGGCCACGAGGAGCGCCGATTCCGGCGTCTACGCCTGCGGCGTCGACCAGTACAAGGACGGCGACTTCGACGCGGCGGCGCAGACGATGAACACGTTCGTCGCCGGCAACAAGAGCGACGGACGCCGCGCGCTGGCCCGCAAGTTCGCCATCGCGGCGGAGGTCGCGAGCGAGGTGCCCGCGGCGGGCAAGCACCTGCCCACCCTGGCCTCCGGCGGAAGCATCTCCGTCACGATCAAGAACGACAGCCCGCACCCGGTCACCGTCTACTACACCGGCCCGGTCACCGGGAGCCTCACGCTCGGCGCCTGCGGCAGCTGCACCACGTACTCCCTGCTGGAGCCCAGTCTGCTGGGGTTCAAGCCCTGCCAGAACAGCTCCAGGCACTACCCCCAGCGGACCATCAGGCTGCCGGTGGGCACCACGTACTTCCTGCACAAGTCCAGCGCGGGCCTCGGCACGACCCCGGCGTCCGACACCGCCAAGCTCACGTCCGGCTACATCTACACCGAGTGCGCCTACACGACGAAGGCCCTGGGCTTCTGACGCCCAGTCACCCCCGCCGGAGTGTTCCGCCCCGTGTCACAGGGGTGCGGAGAGCCCGTGCCGGTAGGCGATCGCCGCGGCTTCGGTGCGGCCCGAGGCGCCGAGCTTGGCGAGGATGCTGGACACGTGGGTGCTGGTGGTCTTCTGAGAGATGAACAGCTCTTCCGCGATGCGGCGGTTGCTGTAGCCGCGGGCCACCAGCTCCAGCACCTCGGACTCGCGCGGGGTGAGTCCGAAGGAGGACAGCCCGTCGGTGCCCGCGGCGCCGCTCTCGGCGCGCGCGGGCGCCACGCCGGACGAGGTCTCCGGTACGCACGCCGGGACAACAGATTCGGCCGCATCGGCGACATCGACGACATCGGTCGTGCCCGTCAACTGCCCGATGTCGGTGAGGAGAAGGCCCGCGCCGAGCCGGGTGGCCATGGCGTGCGCGCGGCTCAGCCGGTCGTGGGCCTCGGCGTCGCGCCGCCCGCCGGCGAGCAGTGCGCGCCCCTCGCCGACAAGAGCCCAGGCCGACTCGTAGGCGCGTTCGGTCCCGGCGAAAGCGGCGACGGCGGCGGACCACGGACCCGGATCGTCGTCCCCCTCCGCGTGCAGCAACTCGGCCCGCAGCAGCAGCGCGTGGGCGGCCGAGACCGGCAGGACGGCCTCCTGGCGCGCGGCCGCGCGGTGCAGACGGGCGAGGACCTCGGGTGACGCGCCGCCGGGCGCGGAGCGGCGCGCCGCGCCCTCGACGCCCGCGGCGGTGCAGAGCATGGGAAGCGCCCAGCGGACCGGCCCGACGGTCAGTCCCGCGTCGTCGGCGCGCAGGAACTCGGCGCGGGCGTCGGCGAGCCGGCCCTGCCGTGCCGCGATCTCCAGCGTGCCGTGGCTGAGCGCGACGAGGAACTGCGCCTGCAGTTTCTCGGTACCGCGCAGTTCCTCCGCGAGGTCCAGTTGCGCCGCGGCGGCGTCCACCTCGCCGCGCATCAGCAGGAGGACCGCGCGGCGTGCCTCGAACGTCCAGCGCGGCAGGCGGGCGCGGGCGAGGGCGGCCGCCTCGTCGAGCGCCGTGGCGGCCTCGGCCCAGCGGCCGAGCGAGAAGAGGCTGAACGACCGGTTGGAGTGCACCCATGCCTCGCGGTCGGTCAGACCGAGCGAGCGGCACAGCGCGATGCCGTGGTCGGCCGCCGCCAGGGCCTCCTCCGAGCGGCCCATTCCCTCCAGGACCGACGGCAGATTCTGGTTCACCCGGCCGGCGATGGTGAGTTCGCCGAGTTCCTCGGCCCGCTCCCGGACCGCGTACAGCTCCTCGACGACGCTGCCGTCGGTGTCGGTGTCGGCGTCCAGCAGACAGCGCGTCAGACGGGCGTGCAGGGCCAGTTCCTCGGCGCCCGCCCGGGTCGCGTACTCCACGGCCTCCTCGGCGTCGGCCCGGCTGTCGGGTCCTGGACGGTGCATCGCGCCCCAGTTGGCGACGCGCACCAGCACCTCCGCCCCGACGACCGACGGCGGCAGGGCCGCGACCGCCTTCCGGGCGGTCTGCACCTCGTGCCAGCCGTCCCCGCGGCTCAACCCCTCGACCAGGCGCGAACGCTGGGTCCAGAACCACGCGACGTACAGGGGGTGTTCCGCCTCCACCGTCGAGAGGTGCTCCAGCGCGGTGTCGACCAGGTGCAGCGCTCGCTCGAAGTCACCGCTGTGCATGGCCGCGACGGTCGCCGTGGCGAGCAGGTGCTGGTGGCAGGGGCCCGCCTCTCCGGGCCGGTCGTTCGGGTACGTCGCCGGGAACCGCAGCGCGGGCAGGTCCGCGCGGTCCTCCTGGGCCACGCGGTCCCACAGGTGCAGGGCGCGCTCCAGCAGGAACAACTGGTCGGCGTAGGCGCACCGGTTGCGCGCCTCCTCGGCCGCCGCGACGCTCATGTGCAGCGCCTTCACGTCGTCCTCGGCCGCGTGCCAGTGCTGGGCCAGGCGGCCGGTCAGCTCCTCGGCCCGTACGAGGGTCGGGTCCGCCTCCAGCGCCTCGCCGTACCGGCGGTTGATCAGGGCCTGCTCGCCCGGCAGCAGGGTCGTGCCGACCGCCTCCCGCACCAGCGAGTGCCGGAACCGGTAGTCCGTGCAGTTCGGTTCGGGAACGAGGATCTGCGCGAGCACCGCGGCGCGCAGCGCGTCGATCAACGCGTCCTCGGGCAGGCCCGCCACGGCCTTCAGCAGGGGGTACCCGATCACGGCCCCGCCCTGGGAGGCCGTACGCACGACCCGCTGGCTCGCCTCCGGCAGCGCCTCCAGCCGGGTCAGCAGGACGTCGCGCAGGTCGTCCAGGCCCGTGCCGACGTGGTCGCGGTGGGCCCGGGCAAGCTCCTCCACGAAGAACGCGTTGCCGTCGGAACGGGCGAAGATGTCGTCCACCACGTCCGGGTCCGGCGGGGCCCCGAGGATGCCCGTGAGCTGCCCGGTGACCTCGCCGCGGGAGAACCGGGACAGGTCCACGCGGCGCACGGACCGGAGCCGGTCGAGCTCCGCCAGCAGCGGGCGCAGCGGGTGACCGCGGCGGACGTCGTCGGACCGGTAGGTCCCCACGATCAGGAGCCTGCCGGTGCGCCGGGTGCGGAACAGGAAGCCGAGCAGATCGCGGGTGGACGCGTCGGCCCAGTGCAGGTCCTCGATGACCAGCACCACCGGCCGCCGCGACGCCAGCCGCTCCAGGATGCGGGTGATCAGGGCGAACAGCCGCGTCACGTCGCCCTCCCGGTGCGCGGCCGGCACCGGGAGCTCGGCGTCCGGCAGGACCCTCGCGAGCAGCGCCTCCTGGCCGGTGCTCGCCGCGCGCACCTCGTCGCGGAAGCGCTGCCACAGGGTCCGCAGGACCTCGGAGAACGGCGCCAGCGGGAAGCCATCGCCCCCGACCTCGATGCACCCTCCGACCGCCACGACGGCCGCCCCGGGCTCACGTGCCCGCAGCAGTTCCTCGACGAGCCGTGTCTTGCCCACCCCTGCCTCGCCGCGCACCAGCACGGCCTGGGAGTCGCCGCCCTCCGCCGCTCGGGCGGCTCGCACCAGTTCGGCCAGTTCGACCTCCCGGCCGACGAAGACGGGGCTGACGGGGGTGCGTGCCGTAGAGGGGTTCATCCGGTCCAAGCAAGGGTGGTGATCGTGCCGTCTCCGCGCCCGGGAACTGCGCGGGGCCTGTGCGTGCGTGCCGCGGGGTCGTAAGGGTGTTCCCGTCCTGTCCCCCTCACGATACCAATGGCCCGGCCGGGCCCCGGCTGCCCCGCTCCGGCCGCCCGCGCCGTCATGCCGTCGGCCGCACGGCCCTGACCAGCGGACATGCGTCGCACCGCGGTCCGCCCGCCGGTTCCTGGCCCGCTGAAAGACGGTCGCGGCAACTGATGCGGGCGGCGGCTCGTCCTGAGGGGTGAGATCACGAGGACGGACGATCACAGTGGAACAGGCACGGGCGGGCGACGGCACGACGTCGACGGTCAGCGCGGCAGGGGACGCGAACGGGGACGCCTGCACCCGGCCGGCCCCGTCGCCCCGGGCGGCACGGGGGCGGGGGAGGGTGGCCGCCGCACTCGCGGTGGTGACGGCCGGCCTGCTGGTCCTCCACCGGGCGGTGCCCAACTCCGTGGGGAGGCTGGGCAGTTTACTGGAGTCGTTCCTGCCGTGGCTCGGCCTGGTGGTCGTGGTGCTGCTCGGCCTGGCGCTGCTGCGCCGCTCGGCCGTCGCTCTGGCGGCCCTCCTCCTGCCGGCGGCCGCCTGGACGTACCTGTTCGGCGGACTGCTCCTGCCCGCGGCGGAGCCCGGCACGAACGACCTGGTCGTGGTGCAGCACAACGTCAGCGACGAGAACGCCGACCCGGCGGGCACCGCCAGGGCCCTGGCCGCCGCCGGGCCCGATCTCATCGCGCTGGAGGAGCTGACGCACCCGGCGCTTCCGGTGTACGAGCGGGCCCTCGCCGCCGACTACCCGCACCACGCGGTCCGCGGCACCGTCGGGCTCTGGTCGAGGCGCCCGCTGACCGGCACCCGGGCGCTGGACATCAAACCGCGGGGGATCACCGGGGACTGGAACCGCGGCCTGCGGACGGTGGTGGACGCGCCGGGCGGCCGTGTCGCGGTGTACGTCGCGCACCTGCCCTCGGTGCGTGTCGGCCCGGGCGGCCTCGGGTCCGCCCGGCGCGACGAGAGTGCGGGCCTGCTGGGCAGGGCACTCGCCGCCGAGGAACTCGGGGCGGTGGTCCTGCTCGGCGACCTCAACGGCACCGTCGACGACCGCGGGCTCGCCCCGCTGACGACCCGGATGAACGTCGCCGAACGGGGCTTCGCCCTCAGCTATCCCGCCGCACTCCCGCTGGCCCGGATCGACCAGGTCATGGCCCGCGCCGGAACCGTCGGCCGGATCCGCGCCCTGCCCGCGACCGGCAGCGACCACCTCCCGGTCGTCGCCCGCGTCGCCCTCGCTCAGCCGGTGGCCTCCTGCAGCACCGGCGCGGTCCCGGCCGCCGTCTGCCGCAGGAGCTCCGCGACGTGGCGGATGTCGGGGCGCCCGGAGGTGCCGCTGCGGCTGGCGGTGCAGACGGTGCGGGACACGGGGTGGAGCAGGGGGTGCAGACTGATCGGGCCCGGCATCACGTCCGGGAGGGTCATGCGGGGCAGCAGCGCGGCTCCCGCCCCCGCCGCGACCAGCGCCGCCAGCACGGAGAAGTCGCTGCTGCGGGACCGGATGGACGGGACGAACCCCGCCGCGCCGCAGGCCCGCTGGATCATCTCGTAACAGGACGTCTCCCGGCCCGGCGTGAGCCAGGGGGTGTCCGAGAGCCGCGCCAGGTCCACGGTCCCACCGGGCGCTATCCCCATCCGGACGGCGCGGTCGGGGTGGAGCGCGAGCAGGACGGGCTCCTCCAGGAGCCTGGTCTGCTCGCAGCCGGCGGGCACGTCCCTCGGCAGGACCGTGTAGCCGTGGACGACGGCCAGATCGACGTCCCGGCGGCGCAATGTCTCCAGGGCCACGTCGGGCTCCTGCTCGACGAGCTCCAGGGTCAACGCGCCGCCGGACTGATCCCCCGCGCCGAGCACCCGCTTCCAGAGCGGAGCGATCAACCGGCGGGCCGCGGAGGCGAAGGCGGCGATGCGGACGACGCCGCGACCTCCGCCGCCGCGGATGGCCTCGAGATCGGACTCGGCGGCGGCCAGGTCGCTCAGCACGATCTCGGCATGGGACACCAGCAGTTCACCGACCGCGGTCAGCCGCAGGGTGCGCCCCTGCTTCTCCACCACCGGGAGCCCCACTTCCCTTTCCAGCGCGCTCAGTTGCTGGGAGATGGCCGGAGCGGTCAGATGCAGGGCCCGCGCCGCGGCCGCGACGGTTCCGTAGGTGGCCAGGTACTGCAGGATCCGGAGTCGTCTGACGTCGAGCATGACGATGTCCTTATTTTTCGTACCTTGACCATCAAGCATAGCCTTGCCCCGCACCGGGGCCGCGGTCAGGCGAGCGTCGTGACGACGTCGACCGGGTGGACCAGGGTGTCCCGGATGGCCGACCGGCGTTCGACGAGGGAGATGAGCTCCTCCAGCTCCTCGCGGGAGGCGTCCGGGGCGTCCAGCTCGACACGGACCCGGATCTGCTGCAGGCCCGGACGGACCTGCGCGTCGATACCGAGGAACCCCCGCATGTCGATGTCGCCTTCGAGTTCCAGACGGATGCCCTTGAGGTCGACGCCGCGCAGAGCCGCGTGGGTGGTGATCGTGACGGTGTAGCAGCCGGCGAGGGCGTGCAGCACGTACTCCGCGGGCGAGGGTGCGGTGTCGGTGCCCAGCGCCGCGACGGGTTCGTCGCTGTGCATCTCGAACTTCGCGACGCGCGTGCCGTCGCGCTCGCCGCCCTGGGTCAGTGCCCCCGTCCGCGTCGTGACCCGGTAGCCGCCCCGCGACGAACCGTCGACGGCGAAGGTGGCCCGGCCGAGTGCGGGACGGGCCCGGATGGTGTCGACGCTGTTCTGCAGGGCGTCGACGTCGATTTCATTGATGACGGTCATCAGCGCGGTCCTCTGTCGAGTGGGGGTGTCGTGGTGGTGGGGCGACGGGCCGCCGTCGATCGCGGCGGCCCGCGCACCGGGTCAGTGGGTCTCGCTCTTCCCGGCCTGGTCGAAGAACTTCATGGCCATGAAGCCGTGTGCGTAGCTGCCGCCGGCGCGCAGCGCCGCGGCCGTCATGACGGTCTCGGCCAGTTCCTGCTGGGTGGCGCCCGCGGAGTGGGCGGCCTTGGTGTGCGCCTCGATGCAGTACGCGCACTGGGTGGTCAGCGCCACGGCCACGGCCATGAGTTCGGTGTACTTGGCCGGGATGACGTTGTCGCTGCCGCGCAGGACCTGGGCGTCCCACGCCATGAACGCCTTGAAGGCCTCCGGGGCTCCGGCGCGTATGTGCTTGGCGTACTGGTGGTCGGTGTGCTCGTGGTAGGACACGATGCGCTCCTGTGCTGTCGACTGGGCTCGCGGGAAAGTGGACTGACGGCCGGTCAGTACTTGTTGCGGCCGGCCCTGACGCCGCCGTCGACGTCCCAGGTGGCGCCGGTGACCCAGTCGGCCCGGTCGGACAGGAGGAAGGCCACGGTGGGAGCCACGTCCTCGGGGGTCCCGACGCGGCCGAGGGGGTGGAAGCTGTTGAGCGCGTCGAGCATGGCGGGGATCTCGTCCTTGGGGACGAAGGCCTCGTAGATCGGGGTGCGCACCACAGCCGGGGCCACGGTGTTGACGCGGATGCCGTACGGGGCGAGTTCCATGGCCAGGTGCTGGGTGAGGGAGTGCAGGCCGGCCTTGGCCACGGAGTACGCGGAGGACGGGGTGGCGGCCATCGCCTGGTGGGCCAGCATGCCGCCGATGTTGACGACGGCACCCTTGCTGCCGCGGGCGATCATGTTGCCGGCGACGGTCTGGGTGATGAAGAAGAAGGCCCGGGTGATGGCCTGGTAACTGTCGTAGTCCTCCGGGGTGTGCTCCAGGAAGGTCTTAGGCTCGAAGATGCCGGCCGCGTTGACCAGGAGGGTGGCGTCCGGGTGCTCTTCGGTGAGCCGGGCGCGCAGACGGTCCACGGCGGCCGGGTCGGACAGGTCGGCGGCCAGGCCGACGACGTCCCCGAACGCGGACAGTTCGGCCACCGCCGCCGCGGCGCTCTTCTCGGACCGGCCGGTGACGACGGCACTGCCGCCGCCCTCCAGGACCTGGCACGCGGAGGCCAGCCCCATACCGCTGGTGCCGCCGATGACGACGACCTTCTGTCCGGTGAAGTCAAGGGAGTTGCTGGTCATGACAGGTGCTCCTAGAGGTGTGCGTACGGCCGCGGGCGCGGCTGCTGAAACGGGGGTGTCCACACGTCGGCACGTGCTCACGTCCCTCAGGACGGCGCGATCACTCCGTCGAGCCGGAGGACTCGTTCGCATCTCCCACGATGCGGCGCACGAAGCGAAAGGTCCAGTTAGTTGTTATTTGTCCATTGTGAAGAGGGACTGCACCGTGTCCGGTGAACTCCTCCGACCGTAGAGCGCCCCACGCGGCTCCGGTAGAGGATCTTGAGGAATGCGGATATAACCGGGGGCTATGGCCCCGAGGAGAGAATCGTGAACATCGAGGCGTTGCGCTACGCCCAGGCCGTGTCCCGTACGAAGTCCTTCAGCGCTGCCGCGCGGGCCTACGGCGTGACGCAACCGGCCCTGTCGAACGGGGTGGCACGGCTGGAGGAGGAACTCGGCGTCAAACTCTTCGAACGCTCGCCGCGCGGGGTCAGGCCCACCGCGCACGGCGCGCGGATCCTGCCGCTGATCGACCACGTGCTCGGCGGCCTCGACACGCTCGCCGCCGAGGCCCAGCGGCTGGCCCACCCGGCCGACGACACCGTCCGCGTGGGGGTGTCGCCCCTGATCGGGGCCGACCTCGTCGCCCGGGCCTTCGAGGCCGCCCGGGGCCTGACACGTCCACGCGACCTGGTGCTGCGGGAGGCGGACCTCGAACCGCTGCGCGGCGACCTCGAGGCAGGCCGCCTGGACATCGTGCTGGTCCCCGCCGTCCCCGGCATGCCCGCCTTCCGGCACCAGGTCATCGCCCGCGAGCCCGTGGTCGTCATCGATCCCGGCGCCTCCGTGACCGACACCCCGGTCGAGCTCACGGCCGCGGCCGGCGCCGCCTACATCCTCGGGCCCCCCACCTGCGGGCTGACCACGTTCACCACCGAGCTCTTCCGCAGCAACGACATGGCGCTGCACACCTACCCAGGTCAGGCGGCCAGCTTCCGGGCGGTGGACGAGTGGGCGTCGCTGGGCCTGGGCGCGGCGCTCCTGCCCCGATCCAAGATCACGCACGAGCACGCCAGTTGTCGCCCGCTGCTCCGGGCCGGGGAGCCTGTCGAGATCGCCTACGAGGCGGTCTGGGACTGCGACACCCCGCTGGGAGCCGACCTGGAGGAGTTCGTCACGGTGCTCGCGCGGGCCGCGGAGGGCACACCGATCGCCCGGGGCGCGGCGCCCCGGGGCGGGAGTGATTAACGCAGGTAATGGCCGGCGCCCGGCTGGAGCGGGCGACGCGCTGCCGTCAGGCGGGCCGGCGGGGGCGGCTGGCGCGTGCCTCGCGGCGGCGGGGCGTGTCGATGGGTACGGCGGACTCGATGGGGTCGGCGGCACGCGAGCGGACCAGGAGCATGTCGTCGGCGGTCAGTTCCCTGCCGTCCGCAGCGGTGAGCGTCAACGGCTCCGGCTGCTGTCCGGTACGGGCGTCGATGACGCGGTTCATCGGCTCGTCGTCGTCGAACAGGTGCTTCTGGCCCCACTGCCGCAACGCCGCGAGCACGGTGTGGAAGTCCCGGCCCTTCTCGGTCAGCACGTACTCGTGGGAGTTGCCGAGCCCCGACTCTCGGATCTCGAAGATCCCCACCGCCACCAGCTTCTGCAGCCGGGCGGTCAGCACGTTGGTGGCCAGCCCGATGTTCTTGCTGAAGTCCGTGAACCGCGTGACGCCGTGCATCGCGTCCCGCAGGATCTGCAGCGTCCAGGTGTCACCGACCTCGAACAGCGACCGGTCGATGGGACAGGCCGAATCCCCCAGCTCTCGACGCTTCATCGGTGACTCCCCTCACGGCTCACTTGCAATTGTAGAGCAAGGGGAGCAAGGGGTGTCCCGCCCGTGCCCTCCGCCGTCCGGTTGTCGCGGTGGCGGCACGGGCGGGACACCCCGCCGTCTCATTCCGCCCGCAGGTGCGTACGGAAGAACCGCGCCGCCGCGGTCGTGCTCGTCCGGAAGCCGTCACCGGTGTAGGGGTCGAAGTGGCCGCCGGGCATGACGACGAGCTCCTTGGGTTCCAGCGCGCGCTCGTACGCGCTCAGGGCCAGGTCGGTGGGGGCGACGACGTCGTGCGTGGCGACCACCATCATCAGCGGGGTCGGCGATATCTGGTCGATCCAGTGACCGGGGTCGTACGACCTGGAGCGCCGGTTGGACTGGAGCGTCACCCGGTTCTCCCAGACGCCCTCGGGCATGTCGTGCTGCAGGTAGAAGCGGATGGCGTCCTCGTTCCGGTAGGACGCGGTCACGGCCGGGTCGTCGCTCACGAACTGCGCGGAGGCAGGCGCCTCCCCGCGGGCCTGGGCCAGCTCGTCCGCGGCGAACTCCGCCTCCAAGGGGCCGACCATGTGCGGGGGGACGCGCCGCCGGCTGCTCTGCGACCCGCTGATGGTGGGCACCTGCGAGTAGACGGCCCTGATCCGCCGGTCCGTGGCCGCGAGGACGAGGGCGTGCCCGCCGGAGTAGCTGGTTCCCCACAGCCCCATGCGGTCGGCGTCGACCACGTCGAGGGTCTGCAGATGGGCGATGACCCGCCGCCAGTCCTCGATCTGCCGGTACGGGTCGATGTCCTGGCGCGGCTCGCCGCCGCTCTCGCCGAAACCGCGGTGGTCGTGGAGCGAGACGACGAAACCTGCCTCCGCGAGCTCGCGCGCGATCGGCTCGATGCCGTGGTACTTCGTGCCCCCGAAGCCGTGCGCCATGGTGATGGTCGCGTGCGGCCCCGAGCCGTCGGGCACGAACAGCCAGGCGCTGAGCACCGTCCCGTCGGGGAGGTGGATGAGCTCTTCCGTGCGCTCGACCATGTCGAGCCTCCTTACGTGGTTGCTGCGCGGCGGTGCCGGGAGCGGCGTGCGCGTCCCGGCATCCCGAAATCCCGGGGGAATCTCACTTGCAAATAGCAAGCGGTGATGTCAAGGTAGACATATCACTTGCAAAAAGCAAGCACAATCGACAGAGGAGACGTGGACCGATGACCTGGGACTACTCGACGATCACGGGCGAACTGCGCAACGGGGTCCTCTGGGCGACGATCACCAACCCGCCGATCAACCTGATCGACGAACGGTTCGTCGCGGACCTGATCTCGCTGCTCGACGACACCGAGACCGACGGCGACGTACGGGTCGTCGTCTTCCGCAGCGGGGACGCCGACTTCTTCTTCCCGCACGTCGACCTCAAGCGGATCGCCGAGTACACGGCGAAGGCGGCGACCTCCGGCGGCCCCGACGACATCAGCCTCGGCGCGCTCTACCGGCGGCTCAGCGAGGCGCGGCCCGTCACGATCGGGGTCCTCGAAGGCCGGGCGCGCGGCGCCGGTGCCGAGTTCCTCTACGCGTGCGACATGCGCTTCGCCTCGCTGGAGCGCGCGGTGATCGGGCAGCCCGAGGTCGGCGTGGGCACCTTCCCCGGCGCGGGTGCCGTCCAGCACTTGGTGCGGCTCGCTGGGCGCGGCCTGGCCATGCAGATGATCCTGGGGTCCGAGGACATCGACGCACGCGAGGCCGAACGCATCGGCGTGGTCAACAAGGCGCTGGCCGACGAGGACCTGGTGACCCACGTCGAGCACCTCGCCGAGCGCATCGCCTCATTCCCCGAGGGGGCCGTGCGCATAGCCAAGCGCCGGATCAACGCGGCGGGGCTCGCCCCCAAGGAGGACGTCCACGTCGACGCCGGCTTCTTCCAGATCCTGGCCCGCGACCCGGCGAACGCGGCCAGGGTCGCCACCCTCTTCGAGCGCGGGCTGCAGGAACGCTCCCGCACCGAGCTCGAGTTCGGCGCCGTCCTCGGGGAGCTCTGAGTCGCGCCCCGGGAGGCCGTCCGGGGCGGGGGCCGGGCGGTCACCGGCATTTACCTCTACATGACCACGACTTGACCGAGGGGTTACCTCGAAAAAGACCCCCGGCGGCGTTCGGGGAAAGCCGTCATAACGTCTACTTCCTTGTATCCGACGGCAATTGATGACTCATCAGCTCTCCTCCGCAGCCACGCGGAAATGGCCGTATCCCACGTTCCATTCACGTGATCGCTCGGAAATCGATCCGGGACCTTCACACGCGGGTTGCGCGGGTCACACACATTCTCCGAGGCGTTCCGCGCCCAGCAGCCGATAGTGCGTCGACAGCTCCGGGGAGATCGTGTGCGTGGTACACAAGCCGTGAATTCGGCTGGTTCGGCTGGTTCGGCTGAGTCGGCTGAGTCGGCTGAGTCGGCTGAGTCGGCCGGATCGAACGGGGTCGGCGGGGCACCGTACGGCGTGCTCGCCGCGATCGAGGCGCAGGCGTCGCGGGCGCCCGGCGCGCCGGCCGTGGTCGACGCGGCGGGCCGGCTCACCTACGCCGAACTCCTGGCCGCCGCCGCCCGCTTGGCCGATGCGCTGACCGCGCGGGGAGTCCGTCCGGGCGATCTGGTCGGACTGTGCCTCGGCCGCGGCCGGGACGCGGTCACGGCGATGCTGGCCGTCCTGCGTCTGGGCGCCGGCTACGTACCGCTCGACCCCGGATATCCGCCGGCCCGCCTCGCCCTGATGATCGAGGAGGCCGCACCCCGGCTGGTGCTGGTGCCGGCCGCGGGCGCGGACGGCGCCGCGGCCGCGCCGTCCCTGCCGGCGGGTACAGCGGTACTCGCCGTGGACGCGGTCGCCGGAACCGGTGCCGGCACGGCGCTCCCGCCCGCGGCGCCTGCCGCTTCCGCCACGCCGGAGGACCCCGCCTACGTCATCTTCACCTCCGGGTCCACCGGGCGGCCCAAGGCCGTGGTCGTCCCCCGCCGGGCGCTGGCCCACTTCTGCGGTGCCGCCGTCAAGGCCTACGGCTTCACACCGGCCGACCGCGTGCTCCAGTTCGCCTCGCTGAGCTTCGACGCGAGCGTGGAGGAGATCTTCCCCCCGCTCACTGCCGGCGCCACGCTCGTGGTCCGCGACGAGGACATGATCAGCCGTCCGGACCTGTTCCTGGACCGCTGCGCGGCGCTGGCCGTCACCGTGCTCGACCTGCCGACCGCCTACTGGCACGAGCTCGTCGGCGCGATCGGGCGCGGGGAGGCGGTCCTGCCCGCCGCGGTCCGCCTGGTGATCATCGGCGGGGAGGCCGTCCACGCGGGCGCGGTCACCCGCTGGCAGGAGCACGTCGGCACCGGGGTCCGGCTGCTCAACACCTACGGCCCGACCGAGACGACCGTCGTGGCCACGGCCGCCGACCTGACGACGTGGTCCGCCGACCGGCCGCTGCCGATCGGCGCGCCGCTGAGCGGCGTGTCCGTCCGGGTCGTGGCGGCCGACGGCACCGAGGCGGCGCCCGGCGAACCCGGCGAGCTGCGGATCGGGGGCGCGGGCCTCGCCACGGGATACCTGGGGCGTCCGGAACTGACCGGGGAGCGCTTCCGCGAGGGTCCCGACGGGCGGACCGAGTACCTCACGGGTGACCGCGTGCGGCAGCTGCCGGACGGCGGCCTGGAGTACCTGGGCCGCCTCGACCAGCAGGTCAAGATCCGCGGCTTCCGGGTGGAGCCGGGCGAGGTCGAGACGGCGTTGCTCGCGATGCCGGGGGTCGCCGACGCCGTCGTCCTGGTCGACATCGCCGGAGGGGCGCCGAGGCTCGCCGCGCACGTCGTCACCGCCGACGGCGGCCCGCCGGCCGACGAGATCCGTCGGTGGCTCGCCGCGCGGCTCCCGCACTACCTCGTACCGGCCGTCTTCTCCGTCCACGCGGCCTTCCCGCTGACGGTGCAGGGCAAGGTGGACCGCGCGGCGCTGGCCGCCTCGCCGGCCGCGCACGTCACCCCGCCCGCCGACGTGGTGGACGCGGGAGACTCCACGCCCGAGGGCGTCGTGAGCGCGCTCTGGCGCGAACTGCTCGGCGCCACCGGCATCGCCGCCTCCGACGACTTCTTCTCCCTCGGCGGGGACTCCCTCTCCGCGATCCGCATGATCAGCAGGCTGCGCCACACCTGCGGAACCGACCTCTCACTCAGCGCGCTCTACGCGGCGCCGACGCTCGCCGAGGTCGCCGGGGCCGTCCGGGCGAGCGGGGGCGCACCGCCGGAGGCCGGCGTCGATGCCGATGCCGTGGCGCCGGACGCGGACACGGCGGACGGCGAGTGGACACTGCCGCTGACCGGACTGCAACGCGACTTCTGGATGGCCGAGCAGATGAGCACCGGGCTGCCGGTGCACACCCTCGGCATCCGCTACCGGTGGGCGTCCCCCGTCAGGACCGATCTGCTCGACGCGTGCGTGGCCGAGCTCGCCCGGCGGCACCCCGCCCTGCTGGCCCGTTTCCCGTACCGCGGCGACGAGCCGGTGATGGTCGTCGACCGCTCCCGCACCGTGCCCTTCGAGGAGATCGACCTGCGGGACACGGCCGCGAAGGAGGCGGAAGCGCGGGCGGCCGAGGAGCGCCGGCGGATCGTCGCCGAGCCCGTGGACCTCGCCGAGGGCCCGCCGGCGCGGGCGGTCCTGCTGCGGACCGCGGACGGCGACGAACTGTTCCTCGCAGTCCACCACTTGGTGTTCGACGGCTGGTCCGTCGGGGTCGTCGGGGACGAGCTGGCCGAGATCTACCGGAGCCTGTCCGAGGGCCGCGAGGTGCGGGCCGCCGTCCCGGACCGGCTCCCCGGGACCGCGTCCCGCGACCGGACGTCCGCGGCCGCCGTCCCTTCCCTCACCGCGTACTGGCGCGACCGCTTCGCGGACGCCGACCTGGACATGGAACTCCCGGCGGACCGCCCGCGCCCGGCGCTGCGGACCCATCGCTCGGCACGCGTGACCCGCCGTCTGGAGGCGGGCTCGCTCGACCTCCTCGACTCCTGTGCCAGGGACCACCGGGCCAGCCTCTTCATGGTCGTCCTGGCCGGCGTGCAGGCCGTACTCGGCCGGTACACCGGCCGCGGCGACGTGACCGTCCTGGCCCCCGTCGCGGGACGCGACGATCCCGCACTGGACTCCGTTGTCGGCGCCCTCCTCAACATCCTGCCGCTGCGCGGCGACCTGACGGGCGGTCCGACGTTCGCCGAACTGATGGGCCGCGTGCGGGACCGCGTCATCCGCGACCTGGAACACCAGGGCCTGCCCCTGCCGGACATCACGGCGGCGACGCGACGGCCCGGCGAGGGCCGGCCCGGCCCGCTCAGCCGGGTGAGCGTCACCGTGCACAACACGGCGGCGCCGCGCGATCCCCTGATCACCTACGCGGGCGACGAGGCACCGGTGGCGACCATGGCGGACCTCGCCATCGGGCTGGACTTCCCGGCCGACGGCCCGGTGCTGACCGTGGACTACGCCGCCGAACTCCTCGACGCCGAGCGCGTCGAGGCGTTCGTCGACCACCTGCTCACCCTGCTGCACGCCGCAGCCGGGGCACCGGACACCGAGGTCGGCCGGCTGCCCGTGCTCACCGCCGCCGAGCGGCACACCATCCTCCACACCTGGAACGACAGCGCCACCCGCGTCCCCGAGGCGACCGGCCTCCACGAGCTGTTCGAGAGGCGTGCCGCCGAGCGGCCCGGCGCGCCCGCCCTCACCTCGGGACCGCGGACGGTCGACTACGACTGGCTGAACCGCCGCGCGAACCGGATCGCCCACCTGCTGCGCGGGCAGGGTGTCCGGCCGGGCGGCCGGGTGGCGATCTGCCTGGACCGCGGGATCGACCTGTTCGCGGCGATGTGGGGCGTCCTCAAGGCGGGCGGCGCATACGTCCCGCTGGATCCGGCCTACCCGCGGGACCGCCTGCGGTACATGCTCGACGACAGCCGCCCGGTGGCCCTGGTCACCCGGCTCGACCTGCCCGGCACGCCGGAGGCGCCGCGGGGCACGGCGGTGCTCGCCCTCGACCGCGACGCGGCCCTGGTCGACGCCGCGCCGGACGGCAACCCACTGCCGGCGGCCGGACCGGACGATCCGGCCTACGTCATCTACACCTCCGGCTCCACCGGGCGCCCCAAGGGCGTGCGCGTCACCCACCGCAACCTCGTGCACGCGGTGACCATGTGGCAGCGCGCCTACGACCTCGACCCGGACTGGACGTACCAGCAGGCCGCCAGCTTCTCCTTCGACATGTTCGTGGGCGAGACGCTGCGGGCGCTGTGCACCGGCGGCCGGCTCGTCGTCGTCCCGCGCGAAACGCTGCTCGACCCGGCCGCCCTGTACGCGCTCATGCGGGACGAGCGGGTGGAGTGCACCGAGTTGGTCCCCGCCGTGCTGCGGGCGCTGCTCGCCCACGCGGACGAGGCCGGCGAGCGGCTGGACTTCGTCCGGCTGCTGATCGGCGGCGGCGAGAAGTGGCACGTGCGGGAGTACCAGCGGGCGCGGCGGCTGGTCGGTCCCGGGAACCGCGTCGTCAACGCCTACGGCGTCACCGAGGTCACGGTCGACAACGTCTACTTCGACGGCGACGTCGACGGCTTCCCGGCCGAGGCACCCCTGCCGATCGGCCGGCCGTTCCCCAACAACCGCGTGTACGTGCTGGACGCCCACGGGTCCCCGGTGCCGCCCGGTGCGGTGGGAGAGCTCTACCTCGGCGGCGCCGGGGTGTCGCCGGGCTACCACGAGCGCCCCGAGCTCACCGCGGAACGGTTCGTCCCCGACCCGTTCGCCGGGGGTCCGGAGTCCGGCGCGACGATGTACCGGACCGGGGACAGCGCGCGCCACCACCGGGACGGCACGGTCGACTTCCTCGGCCGCCTCGACGACCAGGTCAAGGTCAACGGCTACCGGGTCGAGCTCGGGGAGGTCGAGGCCGCCCTCGGCGCCCTGCCCGGAGCCGCGGCGTGCGCCGCCGCGGTGCACACGCTGCCCTCCGGAGCGGCCCAGCTCGTCGGCTACCTCGTCGGGGGACCGGGCGCCGAACCCACCGAGGCGGCGGTCCGCGAGGCACTGGCGCCGGTGCTGCCCACGCACATGGTCCCCGCGCGGGTGGTGTTCCTGCCCCGGCTGCCACTCACGCCGAACGGCAAGCTCGACCGGCGCGCGCTGCCCGCTCCCCCCGACGCCGCGCAGGGGCCTGCGCGCACCGCGCCCCGCAACGGGACCGAGCGCCGGATCGCCGCCGTCTGGGCCAACGGCCTCGACGTGGACGAGTCCGCGATCGGGATCGACGACAGCTTCTTCTCCCTCGGCGGCGACTCCTTCGCCGCGCTGCGGATCGTCCGGCAGATCGACCCGGGCCTGGCCCTGGTGGAGTTGTACCGGACCCCCACGGTGCGCGCGCTCGCCGAGCTGATCACGCGGCGCGAGGCCGGGCAGGAGGACGGGCCGGCGCGCCTGCTGCACCGGCTGACCCGGCGGGACGCCGACCCGGCGGCGGGCGGCGTCACCGTCGTCGCGGTCCCCTTCTCCGGCGGCAGCGCCGTCGCGTACCAGCCGCTCGCCGAGCAACTGCCCGGCCACTGGGGCCTGTACGCCGTAGAACTGCCGGGCCACGACCTGAGCCGGCCGGACGACCCGCTGCTGCCGGGCACCGAGGTGGCCGCCCACGTGGTCGCCGAACTCGGGTCGGTGACCGGGCCCGTCCTCCTCTACGGGCACTGCCTGGGCACGGCCGTGACGCTCGAGATCGCACGCCGGGCCGAGGCCGCCGGGGTCGACCTGGTGGGCGTCGGCCTCGGCGCCAGCTTCCCCACCGCGCGCCTTCCCGGACGGTTCTTCGACTGGCTGCACCGGATGCTGCCCACCGACTGGCTCACCTCGGACCGGGAGTACCTGTCGTACCTGCGGGCGCGGGGCGGTTTCACCGAACTGGAGAACTCCGAGCAGGAGCAGTTCGTGCTGCGCAACGTGCGGCACGACGCGCGGGACGCCGAGGAGTACTACACCTCGGCGTACCGGGATTCCGGAGCGGCCAAGCTGAAGGCCCCGGTCCTCAGTGTGGTGGGTTCCCGGGACCGGGTGACCGAGCTGTACCAGGAGCGCTACCACGAGTGGGAGCACTTCGCGGAGGACGTCTCCCTCACGGTGCTGCCCAAGGCCGGCCACTTCTTCGTCAAGTCGCACGCGGAACCGCTGGCGCGGACGCTGGTCGAGCACACCGAGCAGCGGGAACCGGAGCCTCTGCGAACTGCGGTGCGTGCGACGGGGCATGACGCTCCGTCACACGGGGTCGGGGCGTCCGCACCAACCCCTGCCGCGACCCCGGACCGCACCCGTCCGAGCCTGTCGCGCTTCGCCGTCGTGGCCCTCGGGCAGTTCCTGTCGATGATCGGCAGCAGCCTCAGCACGCTCGTCCTGAGCATCTGGGTCTACCAACGCACCGGCTCGCTCACCGACTTCGCCGTCGTGAACGCGGTGGGCATGCTGCCCGGCATCCTCGCGGGGCCGCTGGCGGGCGCCGTGGCGGACCGCTGGAACCGTCGCGTGATCATGCTCACCAGCGACGCGGTGGCCGGTGTGTCGATGGGGGCACTGGGGCTGCTGGTCCTCGGCCGCGGCATGGAGATGTGGCAGGTCTATCTCGCCGTGTCGGTCACCTCCGTCGCGGGGGCCTTCCAACGGCCCGCCTACCTCGCGGCGGTGGCCCAGCTGGTTCCCAAGCGGTATCTCGGGCACGCCAACGGCATCAGCCAACTCGGCGTCGGAGTGGGGACGGTGTTCGCGCCCATGATGGGCGCGGGGCTGATCGGCGTGATCGGCATCTCCGGCGTGATCATGCTCGACGTGTGCAGCTTCGCGGCCGGCGTCGCCACCCTGCTGCTGGTCCGCTTCCCCGACACCCTCTTCCGGCGCCGCGACGAGTCGTTCGGCAAGGAGATCACCGGCGGCTGGCGCTACATCACCCGCCGTCCCGGACTCCGCGCGGCCCTGCGCTTCTTCGTCATCGACCACGCCTTCTACACGCTCGGCTTCGCGGTGATCACTCCCATGCTGCTGATAGAGCAGTCGCCCCTCATGCTGGGCACGGCACTGGGCGCGGCGGGAGCCGGCGGCCTGTGCGGCAGCCTGGTGATGGGTCTGTGGGGCGGCACGACCCGCAGGGCGACCGGGATGATCGCATCCATGGCGGTGGCCAGCCTCGCGATGGCGATGGTCGGTGTCGCGAGCGCGCCGTTCGTCGTGACCGGGATGTTCCTGCTGGCCTTCGGCGAGTCCCTGGCCGACGGACACTGGATCGCCCTCGTCCAGGCCAAGGTGGGGCTGGAGCTCCAGGGCCGGGTGCTGGCCATCTTCATGACGCTGATGATGCTCACGATGCCCCTGGGCTACCTGGTCGTCGGACCGCTCGCCGAGCACTACGTGCAGCCGCTGCTGGAGGCCGACGGAGCGCTCGCCGGCACCGTCGGCGTACTGCTCGGCACGGGTCCCGGACGCGGACTGGCCCTGCTGGTGGTCGTCAGCGGACTGCTGCAACTGGGCTGGGCGGCCCGCGGCTGGACCAACACCCGCCTGCGCCTGCTGGAGGACGGTCTCCCCGACGCCGTCCCCCCGGCCGAGATCGGCGACCTCGACGACCTCCAGGGCCACGCCGACGCCCTGCTCGTGACGAACCGCGCCTGACCGTCCGCCTCCTGTACCGCTGCCCGGCACCGCCATGCCGGGCAGCCGCCCGACACCCGCCTCCCCCAAAGGAATCGTCATGCCCACCCCCGCTCCCCCGTTGTCCGCGCACGTGCCGTCGGATGCCTTCGGCACGCCCCTCATCGACGTCTCCGCCCTCGTTCCCGGCGCCCGGGTGCTGGTCAAGGACGAGACGCGCTACGCCTCGGGAAGCCACAAGGAGCCCGCCGCCCGCGCCGTCGTGGCGCGCGCCGTCGCCGACGGCCACCGGCATGTCACCATCGCGACCTGCGGCAACTACGGCCGCGCCATGGCCACGGCCTGTCAGGTCGCCGGGGTGGAGTGCACCGTGGTGCTCCCCACCGGCTGGAGCGACGGCGGCGCGGCCATGGTCGCCGCCGGGGCCCGGGTCCACCTCGTGGACGGGTCCTACGAGGACGCCGTGGACGAGTCCCGCCGCCTCGCCGCCACCGGGGACCGCGTCGACGGCAACGTGGACGGTCCCTACGCCGAGGCCGTGTTCGAAGGACACGGCGTGGTCGTGTCCGCCCTGCGGGCCGAACTGGACGAGCCCCCCGCGGTGCTCTGGCTGCCCGTCGGCAACGGCACCACCGCCATCGCCGTACGCCGCCGGCTCGACCTGTACGGCTGGGACACCGCCATCAACGCGGTCGGATCGGCCGGCAACAACCCCGTGCTGACCAGCTGGCCGGGCCCGTACCGCACCCTGCCCCCGGAGTCCGTCACCACCACCGACCACAACCAGCCGCTGGTCAACTGGCACGCGCTGCAGGGTGACGAGGCGATGGCCGCGATCGCGGCCACCGGCGGCACCGTGCTCGGTGTGGACGACCAGGAGCTCTGCGACGCGCGCGACGCGCTCGCCGCGCACGGCGCGTTCCCCACCGCCGCCGGCGCCGTGGCCATGGCCGGCCTGCTCCGGACCGCCCGCTCCGAGGGCCTGGTCCCCGGTCTGCACGTGGTGGTGCTCAGTGGCCGTTGAGCGGCTCCTCCCGATACCGGACCGTGCCTCGCCCGCCGGCCCGGCCACGCTCTTCACCCGCCTCAAGGTCACGCCCGCCGACGAGCTGGTCTTCGTCGCCAAACTGGCCCTGCTGGCGGTCCTCACCGCTGGCGGGGTGATCCTGGCCCTGCAGGAGAACCACGGGGCGGCCGCCCTCGGCGTCGTCGTGCTGGCGGCGATGTTCACGCACGCCGTGGAGCTGCAGCACCAGTGCCTGCACCACTCCGCGTTCCGGCGCGCGCTGCCCCACCGGCTGATCGGGGTCCCGCTGGGCCTACCGCTCTTTGTCGTCTACAGCCACTACCGGGTGCGTCACCTCCAGCACCACCGCTTCCTCGGCACCCCGCAGGACACGGAGTTCTTCGGCTTCGACACCCGGGGGCCCCTCACCCTCCGGGCGCTGCTGCGAGGACTGCTCGACTACCCGCGGCTCGGCACGGTCGCGGGCGACGTCGTGCGCGCGGCCACGGGGCGCTGGAGGTACGAGTTCGGGCACGTCGCGCCGGCGATGCGGCGGCGGATCGTGGTCGAGCACGTGCTCCTGGGATGCGTCCTGGTCGGCGCGGCCGCCCTGGTGGCCGCCGGGGAAGGGGCGTACGTCCTCCGTCTGTGGGTGCTCCCCCTGATCCTCGCGGTCCCCCTGCACTTCCTGGTCGAGCTGCCGGAACACCTGCTCTGCGACACCGAGACGACCGACGTACTGCGCAACACCCGTTCGATCCGCGGCAGTCGGCTCAGCACGTGGTTCACCAACGGCAACAACCTGCACATCGAGCACCACGCGGCGATGACCGTGCCGATCAACCGCCTCGGCGAACGGCACCCCGAGGCCCAGGCCTTCGCCGTCCACGTCGAGCGCGGCTACGCGGACTTCTACCGCCTGCTGTGGCGTTCCCTGCGCGGCCAGGGCACCCGCCCGTAGACCGCGCGCACCCCGCGGCCGGTCCCCGGGTCCGGCCGCGGGGTGCGCCGAGCCGGCTACGCCGGAGGATCTCCGGCGCCCGGGCCCGGCGCGTTCGCCACCGCGTCGAGCGCGGCGTGCAGATAGGGGATCAGCCGTTCCACGTCAGGGCTGTTGAGCGCGGAGTGGCCGAGGACGAGCCGGCTGAGCAGGACGCCTGAGCAGATGGCGATCAGGACCGAGGCGCGACCGACGGCGTCGTCGTCACCGGGCAGCGCCGCGGCCAGCCGGCGCTGGTAGTTGCGCTCGATGCTCTCCCGCATGATGGCCGACGCCCGGGCGTTGGAGGCGGACCGCAGGGTGAGCAGCAGGCCGTCGGACGCGGCCTTGTCCCTGCCCGTCAGCAGCTCGCGGGCCGCGTCCGCGTTGTGCTCCGGGGTCATCATCAGGGACTTCTCGTAGGCCAGGTCGACGACCTCGGCGAACAGTCCCTCCTTCGAGCCGAAGTAGCGGCTGATCAACCGGGTGTCGACATCGGCCTCGCGGGCGATCTCGCGCACGCCCGCGCCGTCGTAGCCGCGCTCGGTGAACACCTCGCGGGCGGCGCGCAGGATCGCCGCCCGGGTCGCGGTGGCGTCCCTGCGGCGGACGGCGGCGGGGGGCTGGTCGTCCAAGGTCATGGTGACCAGATTACGAGGTCGCCCCGGATCGCGCGGGACCGACGCTTCACATGTCCGCACCTGTGGACTTATGATGTCCACGGTCGTGGACATACCTGTCCGCGGCGCACCCCGACACGAACGGCGAAGGTTGCGCATGTCCATTCCCCAGCGCCCCCTCGGCTCCGGCGGCCTGACCGTCGGCGCCGTCGGCTACGGAGCGATGAGCTTCGGCCGCCCCTACGGGCAGAGCGAGGAGCAGGCCACCGGCGGCATCGCCGACGCCCTGATCGGCCGGGCCGTCGAGCTCGGCGTCACCCTCATCGACACCGCCGACATCTACGCCGGCAGCGAGGAGATCATCGGCAAGGCGATCGCCGGGCGCCGCGACCAGGTGGCCCTGGCGACGAAGTTCGGCATCGTACGGCCGGTGACCGCCGAGGGGCCGCCGGTCGTGAGCGGCCGGCCCGAGTACGTCCGCGAGCGCATCGAACGGTCCCTGACCAGGCTCGGCACCGACCACGTCGACCTGTACTACCAGCACCGCGTCGACCCGCACGTCCCCATCGAGGAGACCGTCGGCGCCATGGCCGAGCTCGTGGCGGAGGGCAAGGTCCGCCACCTCGGACTGAGCGAGGCCGCCCCCGACACGATCCGCCGCGCCCATGCCGTGCACCCGATCAGCGCGGTCCAGACCGAGTGGTCGCTGTGGTCGCGCGACATCGAGCGCGAGGTCTTCCCGCTCTGCCGCGAGCTGGGCATCGGCGTCGTCCCCTACAGCCCGCTCGGCCGCGGCATGCTCACCGGACGGATCACCTCGCGCGAGGACCTGCCCGCCGGCGACTACCGCCGCACGATGCCCCGCTTCTCCCAGGAGGCCTTCGACGCGAATCTCGCGGCCGTCGGGACCGTGCGGGAGATCGCCGGGGCCCACGACGCCGCCCCCGGCCAGGTCGCCCTGGCGTGGCTCCTCGCCAAGGCCCCCGGAGTGGTCCCGATCCCCGGCACCCTGCACGTCTCCCGGCTGGAGGAGAACACCGCCGCCGCCGGACTCGCCCTCACCGGGGATGAGATCGCGCGCCTCGACGCGCTCCCGGTCACCGGCGACCGCGAGGCCGAGATGGGCCACAACTGGTTCGACGGCGTCACCCCTCCCCGGAGCTGACGCCACTCCCCCGCCTCCCGGGGTCCCGGCCGTCGCGCGGCGGCCGGGACCGGGACGCGCCCGTCAGGGCTCGAGCGCGGGAAGGCCGGCCAGGCCGCTGTCGCGCATGATGCGCTCGACGGTGGCTTCGAGCGCGCTGCCGGCGTCGACGACGGACTCGACGTCACCGGGCAGCAGGTCGAGCGGCCGGTACCAGGACCGCAGCATGTCCTGTGGCACGTCGGCGGCGATCGGCTTGGTGGCGTGCCGGGCGAGCGTCTCCTCGAAGGGCACGTCGAAGTAGTAGCCGTGGGTCGGGCCACGATGGTCGTCGCGGAGCCGGGCGAGCATCGGGCCGTAGTGGTCGGCGTAGAGGATGCCTTCGAGGACGACGTGGTATCCGGCGTCCAGTGCATAACGAGCCGTCAGATCGATCAGCCCGATGTTCGCCGCGCCGGGCCGGTCGCGTTCGCGCAGCACGACCCGGCGCAGATTGTCCTGCCCGACCAGGGCCACGCCACGGCCGAACCTCTCACGGATGCCGGCCGCGACGCTCGACTTCCCCGAGGCGCTGTTGCCGCGCAGGATCACGAGCCGGGTCTCGTCGGTGCCCACCATCACGGCGGTCACGCTACCGGCCGGACCGGCCCGCACCGCAAGCGCGCGCCGGTCCGGGCGAGTTCACCCTCCCTGGAGCATCCGGTCGAACGGCGTCGGGTCGTCGTACGGGTCGGTGACGGCCGGGCCGTCCCGCCGGTCCACCTCGCGGGCGAGCTCCCCGGCCGCTCGCGCGATCCGGTCCGCCAGCGACGCCTGCCCGGCGTCCCCGCCGCCCCAGTCCTCCGGCGCGGCGAAGACGCCGGTGGGCACGACCACCGCGTGCAGGTACGCGAACATCGGGCGCAGTGCGTGCTCCAGGACCAGCGAGTGCCGTCCGGTGCCGCCGGTGGCGGCGACCAGGACCGGTTTGTCGCTCAGCGCCGTGTCGTCGAGGCAGTCGAAGAACATCTTGAACAGCCCGTTGTACGAGGCGGTGAAGGTCGGCGTCACGGCGATCACCCCATCGGCCCGCGCCACGGTGCCGAGCACCGCCTCCAGTTCCGGCGCCGGGTAGCCGGCCAGCAGGTGGTTGACCAGGTCGTGCGCGTGGTCGCGCACCTCGATGACGGTGATGTCGGTCTCGGCGCCGAGCCGTTCCAGCTCGCGCCGGGCGGCCTCCGCCAGCCGGTCGGCCAGCAGCCGGGTCGAGGAGGGCAGCCGCAGTCCGGCGGACACGACGGCGAGGCTGCGTCTCATCGTGCCCCCTTGGCGCTGAGGGTCGCGTGGGTCGGGGCGTCGGGAACACGGGCGGGGCGGCCGACGGCGAACTCCTTGCGCAGCACCGGCACGATCTCGCCCAGCATCTCGATCTGCTGGAGCACGGTCCTGTGGGGGACGCCGATGCCGTCCACCACGAACAGCTGGCGCTGGTAGTCGCCCACGGCGACGTCCCGGAAGGCCAGCACGCGCTCGATCACCTCCTGCGGGCTCCCGACGAGGACGGCGGTCTGGGCCGTCGTGTCCTCCAGCGACGGACCGTGCCCGTACGCCTGCGAGTTGTCGAAGTAGGGCCGGAACTCGCGGATCGCGTCCTGCGAGTTCTTCCGCACGAACAGGTGTGCGGCGAGGCCGACGACCGCCTGGTCGGCCGTGCCGTGCCCGTAGTGCTCGAAGCGGCGCCGGTAGAGGCCGACCAGCCGCTGGACGTGCTCCTTGGGCCAGAAGAGGTTGTTGTGGAAGAAGCCGTCGCCGTAGTACGCGGCCTGCTCGGCGATCTCCGGGCTGCGGATCGAGGCGTGCCAGACGAACGGCGGGGTGCCGTCCAGCGGGCGGGGCGTCGAGGTGAACGACTGCAGGGGGGTGCGGTACTTGCCCTCCCAGTCGACGACGTCCTCGCGCCAGAGCCGGCGCAGCAGCGCGTAGTTCTCCACAGCCAGTGCGATGCCGTCGCGGATGTCCTGCCCGAACCAGGGGTAGACGGGCCCGGTGTTGCCGCGGCCCATCATCAGGTCGAGCCGGCCGTCCGCGAGGTGCTGGAGCATCGCGTAGTCCTCGGCGATCTTCACCGGGTCGTTCGTGGTGATCAGCGTGGTCGACGTGGACAGCACGATGCGTTCCGTCCGCGCCGCGACGTATCCGAGCAGCGTGGTGGGCGAGGACGGGATGAACGGCGGGTTGTGGTGCTCGCCCATCGCGAAGACGTCCAGCCCCACGTCCTCCGCGAGTTTCGCGTACTCGACCACGGCCTTGATCCGGTCGTGTTCCGAGGGCGTCCGCCCGGACACGGGGTCGCGGGCCACGTCCCCCACGCCGAAGATCCCGAACTGCATCTCTCACACCTCATTTTATTTGCTTCGCGAAGCAAGCATAGAGCATCCTTTGCCGGGCAAGTAAAATGGTGTGATGTCACAGGTCACACCTCCCTCGGCAGCGCCCCCTCACGGGCAGCAACCGCTCACCCCGGACGAAGAGGCCCTCGTACGGTCCCTCGCCCGGGTCATCTACGCCCTGCCGCGCGCCCTGGACACGGACCTGGTCCGCGAGCAGCGGATGCCCCTCATCGAGTACCTGACCTTGATGCACCTGTCCGAGGCTCCCGGCCGGCAGCTGCGGATGAGCGATCTCGCCGCCGTCTGCGAGCTGTCGCTCAGCGGTATGACACGCGTCGTGCAGCGGCTGGAGAAGCAGGGGATCGTGCAGCGGATCAGGTCCGAGCAGGACGCCCGCGGCTGGAACGCGGTCCTCACCGACTCCGGCTTCACGCGCCTGACGGAGGCCTGGCCGACCAACCTGGCCTCGGTGCGCCGGCACTTCCTCGACCACCTGGACGGTCTGGACATCAAGGTGCTCGCCGCGGCCCTGGAGAACGTCGCCACGTGAGCGGGAGGGGTGCGATCCGCGTCCGCACCCCTCCCGTCACCGGCCCGCGCCCCGCCCTCAGCCGGTCGCGGCCGCGGCCGCGGCACCCGGTCCGGGCCGTGCGATCGACCCCGCCCGAGGCGCCTGGCGCACGGCCCGGTTGGCCGTGGTGAGGACGGCCAGGGCGAGCAGCCACACCCCGCAGAGCCAGACCAGGGGCTTGGCCCCCAGCGCGGCGATCAGCACGCCGCCCGCGAGCGTGCCGACCGACAGCGCCCCCGTACTCAGCGTCGCGACCGCACTGGCCGTCCGGCCCCGCAACTCGTCGGGGGTGATGGCCAGCTGATGGGTCGTCATGGCCACCGTGTACACCGGGGCCACCAGCGACTCGGCGGCCGCGACCAGCGCCAGCAGCATCGGATGCGGGGCCAGCGCGTACAGCGGGAACATCAGCGCCTCCAGCCACAGCATCACGATGGCGATCCGGCCGAGCGGGAAGCGCCGCGTCACCCGGTCCGCCACCAGCGCCCCCGCCATCGCGCCGACGGCCGCGCCGCCGAAGACGACGCCGATCCACAGCGGCGAGGAGCCCAACTGCCGGGCCAGGGTGATGATCAGCAGGTATCCGGCGCCGTACCGCACCTTGTCGGCGGCCGACACCAAGGTGAGGAACCGGATGACCGGCCGGTGCCAGAGCCAGCCGAGCCCCTCCCCGATCTCCGAGGTGAGCCGGGCCGCCGGCCGCGCGTCCTGCCGGTCCGTCTGGAAGCGGACCCGCATCAGACGCAGCGACGCGGCGGACACCGCGAAGGACACCGCGTTGACCGCGAACGGCACGGTCCGTCCAGCCGCGTACAGGACGCCGGCGAGCGGGGCCCCGAAGACACCGACCGCGCCGACCGCGGACTGCTGCAGGCCGAGTGCCGCGGACAGCCGCCGGGGATCGACCACGTTGGGCAGGGCCGCGGTGCTCGCGACCTGGAACAGCGTGCTCAGGACCCCGGTGAGCAGGGCCGTCGCGTACAACTGGGGCATCGTCAGCCGGTCCAGCCACAGCGCGACGGCGACACCCGCCGTGAGCACGGTCCGGCCGATCTCGCACACGATCATCGTGAGCCTGCGGTCCCACCGGTCGGCGAGGGCGCCCGCGACCAGCCCGAACGCCAGGAAGGAGAGGGTGCCGAGGCCGAGGACGAAGCCGGCCTGGGCGGCCGACCCGGTGAGGGCCAGCACGATCAGCGGCAGCGCCATGAAGTGGGCCTGGTCGCCGACGGCGGATATCAGCTGGCCGCTCAGCAGCAGTGAGAAGTCCCGGTTCCGAAGCAGGCCGGGACCACGAAGGGTGTTGATCATTACTACGCTCCGTAACAGCTCTAGGACACAAGGGTGGCGTCGAAGCTGGTGTCCGAGCTAGGAGACACGGGGCGGCATGACCATGCGCGGACCGTACCGGGGGTACGAGCACGGGCGCAATCGAATTCGCCGCGCGCGGCGGACGCGTGCCCCAATCGCGCTGAGACCCAGGTCACGCCCCCGAGCGCGGATCGCCTCGCCGCGCGCGGGACAGGCATACTCGGGCCCTGCGGGAGCATCGGCACCCGCTGTCAGCGGGAGGTGCGCGATGGTGTCGTCGTCGGGGACGGAGCCGCGGAGGGTCACGATCCATGACGTCGCCCGGTCCGCCGGGGTGTCGCGGCAGACCGTGTCGCGGGCGCTGAACGACAAGAACGAGATCGAGGGCTCCACCAAACAGCGCGTGCTCGACGCCGCCCGTGAGCTCGGCTACCGGCCGAGCCGGTTCGCACGGGGGCTGGTGCGGCAGGACACCACGACCATCGGCCTGGTGATCCCGGACCTGCTCAACCCGTTCTTCACCGAGGTCGCCGCCGCCGCACTGGAGGCGGCACGCGCCCGCGGCTGGCACGTCGTGGTCTACGACACCGCCGACCGCCCCGAGGAGGAGCTCGGCACACTGCAGGTGATCGGCTCGCAGGTGGACGCGGTGGTCGGCTACTTCAGCTGCGCCGAGGACACCCTGGAGCGGTTCACCCGAGGCGTCCCGGTGGTGCTGATCGGCCGGCCGCACCACTCGGCCCGGTACACCTCGATCCGGATCGACGGCGAGCAGGGCGTCCACGCCGCGGTCGCGCACCTGGTCGCCAAGGGGCACACCCGGATCGGCATGCTCGACCACGGCGGCCGGGCCGAGCCGAGCATCCGCCGCGACTGGTTCACCGCGGCCGCGGCGGCGTACGGGGTCGACGCCGGCACGGTGGTCGGCGCCGACCAGTCGGCCGACGGCGGCGGGGCGGCCCTGCGGACCCTGCTCGCCGCGCATCCGGACGTCACCGCGGTCTTCACCTTCAACGACATCATCGCGATCGGCGCCCTGCGCGAGGCGCGCCGGCTGGGCAGGAGCGTGCCGGGCGACTTCGCCGTGATCGGCTTCGACGGCCTTCAGCTCGGCGCGCTCGTGGAGCCCCCGCTGTCGAGTGTCGCGCTCGACACACGCAGGCTCGGCGCGCTCGCCATCGACCAGGCCGCACGACTGCTGACCGGCGTCGAACCGCTGGACGCGGACGCCCTGGTGGTCCGGGCCGAACTGCGGCTGGGCGGGTCCGCGTAACCTCTCGGACACATGTGTGACCGAATGTCTTGACACTCGCCCGCGCCGGAGCGCACACTCTCGAACAATTCAGAACGCTCCCGTGAGCGTTCACGTGAACGCTCACGGGAGCGCTCACGAGAACAGAATGCTTGGCTTGCTGATTTCCGCCACGGCGCTCGGCAGTTGAACCGGCACCGTTGCGACCTGTCCATTCCGACCAGAAGGCATCCCGCCTGAGGTGTCAACGTCGACCCGTCTAGCGTCGTAGCTAGTCGTTCTCTGGTAAGGAAATAATGAGCAACACAGTCACGCGCATCCGCCTCGCGGCCGTCGCCGCCGTCGCCGCGACCGCCAGCGTCGCCGTACTCGCCGGGTGTTCTTCGTCGCCCGACACCAAGGCCGATGCGGCCGCGGGCTCCTGTGAGCCGGCGAAGGGCAAGGTGACCCTCCAGTACTGGAACACCGTTCCGGGCATGGACCAGGTCGTCGCCCTCTGGAACAAGAAGAACCCGGACATCCAGGTTCAGATGAAGAACATCTCCAACGACCAGTACGGCACCATCGGCAACGCCCTCAAGGCGGGCAAGGCGCCGGAGCTGGCCCAGGTCGGCTATGACGAACTGCCCTTCCTGCGCACCCAGAACGCCTTCGTGGACGCCTCGGCCTGCAAGGACGCCACGGCCGCGAAGTCGAAGTTCGTGCCGTGGACCTGGTCGCAGACCAGCTTCGGTGACACCGGCGTGTTCGCCTTCCCGCAGGACACCGGTCCGATGGCCCTCTACGTGCGCAGCGACATCTTCAAGCAGCACAACATCGCGATACCGAAGACCTGGGACGAGTACGCCGCGGACGCGGAGAAGCTGCACAAGGCGGACCCCGACCTCAGCATGACGTTCTTCGACCCGAACAACGCCGAGTGGTTCAACGGGCTCCTCTGGCAGAACAACGCCGAGATGTACTCGTACGCCGGCGACAAGTGGCACGTCACCGTCGCGTCCGACCAGAGCAAGCAGGTCGCCGACTACTGGCAGAAGCTGATCGACGAGAAGGTCGTCCGCACCGACCTCGCGCACGGCTCGACGCAGATGTACGCCGCGTACCAGAAGAACCAGATCGCCACCTACGTGGGCGCCGCCTGGGGCTACAGCATGTTCCGCGACAACCTGCCCAAGCAGTCAGGCAAGTGGTCGATCGTCCCGATGCCGACCTGGGGCACCAACGCCGCCTCCGGCGACTGGGGCGGCTCCACCGTCGCGTTCATGAAGGGCAACACGCACCTGTACGAGTCGGTCAAGTTCAACGACTGGCTGAACTCCGACCCCGAGGCGCTCGCGCTGGAGAACAAGCTGGGCGGCCTGTACCCGGCGGCCACCGCCGGCGCGTCGCTGCCCGCGCTCTCCGAGGGTGTGCCGTACTACAACAACGAGAAGATCTTCGACGTCTTCGCCGAGTCGTCCAAGAACATCGACACCAACTTCTCGTGGGGCCCGACCCAGAAGACCGTGAACCTGGCGCTCCAGGACACGCTCGCCAAGGCGGCGGCCGGTGACGGCAAGCTCGACGACGCGCTCGCGGCAGCCCAGGCGGCCGCGCTGAAGTCGATGAAGGATCAGGCGATCCCGGCTGTCGCGGGCAAGTGACCGCGGCATGACTGATATCGCAACCCGCGCGACGCGCGTGGTGGCGGCCAGAGGGGGCCGCCGTCGTCTCAACGGCGGCGGCCCCCGGGCAGGCACCATCATCGCGTTCCTCACCCCGTTCTTCCTCCCCTTCGTGCTGTTCTACCTGGTGCCGGTCGGCTACGCGGTCTGGCAGAGCTTCCTGGTCGTGCGCCGCACCGGGGGCCAGTACGGCACGTCGTACACGACCTTCGGCGGTTTCGAGCAGTACGTGCAGGTCTTCCAGAACACGGAGTTCTGGAACAGCATCGGGCGCATCGGGCTCTTCGGCGTCGTACAGGTGCCGGTCATGCTGTTCGTCGCCCTGATCATGGCGCTGCTGCTCGACACCCCGCTGCTGAAGCTCAAGTCGTTCTTCCGCATCACGGCGTTCATGCCGTACGCGGTGCCCGGCGTGATCGCCGCGATCATGTGGTCGTACCTGTACTCCCCGCAGCTCAGCCCGCTCGTGGACGCGCTGAAGGGCATCGGCCTGCAGCCCGACTTCCTCGGCCCGGGCGCGGTGCTCTGGTCGGCGGCGAACGTCTCCACCTGGCTGTGGACCGGCTACAACATGCTGATCATGTACTCGGCACTGCAGTCGATCCCGCAGGAGCTCTACGAGGCCGCCAAGCTCGACGGTGCGAGCAACTGGGCGATCGCGTGGAAGATCAAGGTCCCGATCATCGCCCCGTCGATCATCCTCACCACGGTCTTCTCGATCATCGGCACCCTGCAGCTGTACGCGGAGCCGGCGGTACTGCGCCAGATCTCGTCCAACATCTCCAGCACGTACACGCCGAACATGCTCGCCTACGCGGTGGCCTCCGGGAACAACTACCAGCAGGCTGCGGCGATCTCCGTGGTCATCGCCGTCATCACCTTCGTTTTGAGCTTCGGGTTCATGCGACTCACCTCGAAGAAGGCGGGACTGTGAGCAACCAGACCCTGATCCGCGAGAGCCGCGTCAGCCGCACGGCCGTCATGGCGCTGATGTTCCTCCTGGCGATCTACTTCCTGCTGCCGATCTACTTCCTGATCGTCGCGGCGACCAAGCCGCAGGGCGACCTCGCCTCCACCAACGGACTGGCGTTCTCGCACTTCGACCTGTTCAGCAACCTGCACATCCTGTTCACGCGCAGCGACGGCATCTTCGGGCGCTGGGCCCTGAACAGCGTGATCTACGCGGTGCTGGGCGCGGCCGTCGGCACCCTGATCTCCGCGCTGTGCGGCTACGCGCTCGCCAAGTTCAGGTTCCGGGGCCGCGAATTCCTGTTCTCCGTCATTCTGGGCGGAGTCCTCGTTCCCACCACGGCGCTCGCGCTCCCGCTGTTCCTGCTGTTCTCGGCGACCGGGATCGTCAACACCTACCTCGCGGTCTTCCTGCCCAGCATCGTCAGCCCGTTCGGCGTATACCTGGCCCGGATCTTCACCGCCGCCGCCGTGCCCGAGGAGATCCTCGAGTCGGCGCGCCTGGACGGCGCGGGAGAGTTCCGCACGTTCTTCTCGGTGGCGATCAAGCTGATGGCGCCGTCGCTGGTGACCATCTTCCTGTTCCAGTTCGTGGCCATCTGGAACAACTTCTTCCTGCCGATGGTGATGCTGCAGAAGGAGTCGCTCTTCCCGATCACCCTCGGCCTCTACGAGTGGAACGGTCAGACCGCCCGCGCCCCTCTGCTGCAGGAGTCCGTGATCACCGGCTCGCTGGTCTCGATCGTGCCCGTGATCATCGTCTTCATCCTGCTCCAGCGGTTCTGGCGCACCGGGCTCGCGTCGGGCTCGCTGAAGTAGTCCCGCAGCACCGAATGCTGCCGTTCCCGCCTTTCCTGTCACCCTGCAACAGAAGGTCCCCCGCGCTATGCAGAACTCCGCCGACTCTGCCGTTTTCGTACCCCATTTCCACTGGGACCGGGAATGGTATGAGCCTTTCCAGGTGTTCCGTCACCGGCTGGTCGCCGCTCTCGACACCGTGCTGGAAACGGCCGAGTCGAACCCGGACTTCCGGTTCACCGTCGACGGTCAGATGGCCGCGATCGAGGACTACCTGGAGATGCGGCCGGAGAACCGCGACCGGGTCAAGGCCCTGGTCGCCGACGGCCGGCTCGCCATCGGGCCGTGGCTGATCCTGCTCGACGAGTTCCTCTGCTCCGGCGAGACCATCGTGCGCAACCTGCAGATGGGCTGGGCGGCGGCGGCGGAGCTCGGCGGCTCCATGCCGATCGGCTACCTGCCGGACATGTTCGGCCACGTCGCGCAGATGCCGCAGATCCTGGCGCGCGCCGGAATCGAGCACGCGGCGCTGTGGCGCGGTGTCCCCGGCTCCGTCGACGGCCACGCCTTCCGCTGGCGCGCGCCCGACGGCTCCGAGGTGCGTACCGAGTTCCTCTTCGACGGCTACGACAACGGCCTGGACGTCCTGCTGGTGCCCGACCAGATCAGGCGCGCGCTCGGCGAGTACGCGGAGATGACGGCCGGGCGCTGGGGCAACGACCCGGTGCTCGCGATGGCCGGCACCGACCACAACGCGCCCGACCCGCAGCTGGCGGCCTGGCTGCGACGCGCCTCCAGCGACGAGCGCGCCATCACCATCGCGACGCTCGACGAGTACATCCGCGAGCACGTGCGCGACGAGGTCTCCGCCGTCGTCACCGGTGAGCTGCGCAGCCACGTGCGGGGCAACATCCTGCCGGGCGTGCTCTCCGTGCGGCTCGCGCTCAAGCAGCGGATGGCCGTCGCCGAGCGCACCGTGGACCACGCCGAGCGGGTGAACGCCCTGTGGTCCCAGCGGGACGACTCGCCGTTCCTGTCGCTCGCCTGGCACAAGATCATCGAGTCCTCCGCGCACGACTCGGTCGTCGGCTCCGGCACCGACGAGACCTCCGACCAGGTCGAGGCCCGGCTGGCCGAGGCCGCGCAGGCCGCGCGCGCGGTACGGGACGCGGCCCTGGCCGAGCCCGCCGCCCTGATGCCGAGCGACGGCTACCTGGTGGCCAACCCGCTGCCGTTCCCGCGCACGGCCCTGGCCGAGGTGGATGTCGTGGCCCCGCCCGAGGGCACCCACCTGGTCGCGACCGCCGCCGACGGCTCGGCGCACCCCGTGCAGCTGATCTCCCAGGCACCGACCGTGCTCAGCGACGAGCGCATGGACGCCTCGCAGCTCGAGCGCGTACTGCGCCGCATCCACCGCCGCGAGCTCTTCGGCCGGCTGATCGACCACTACGAACTCACCGCGGGTTCGCTCGTCTTCCACCTCGCCGAGGTCCCGACCAGCGGGCCGTTCGATCTGCTGATCCTGCGCCGGGAGGTCGCCGCCGCGGCCGCCGCGCACCCCGGTGAGTGGCGGGTGCTCACGCTGGAGGAGGCCCGCGCGACGGCACTCGTGCCGGTGCGGGTCCCCGCCTCCGGGCTCGCCGGCTTCCGCGTCGCACCGAGCGAGCACACCGCGCCGCAGTCGACGGCGTACGCCCCCGCGACCGCGACGGACCGCACCCTGTCGAACGGCCTCGTCGAGGTGGCGATCGCCGCCGACGGCACCCTGGACGTCACCGGGGCCGACGGCACCGTGCTGCACGGCGTCGGCCGCCTCGTCGACGGCGGTGACCGCGGCGACAGCTACAACTACGCTCCCCCGGCCCAGGACGTGCTCGTCTCCGAGCCGGCGGAGATCACCGTCGAACTCCTCGAGGACGGCCCGCTGCGTTCGAGGATGCGCGTCACCCGCGTCTACGAGTGGCCCGCCGAGCTCTCCGCCGAGCGCGACATCCGCAGCGCGCGGACCGTGCCGACCCCGGTGGAGACCCTGGTGGAGGTGCGCGCGGGCGAGCCGTTCGTGCGTGTCTCGACGTCCTTCCTGAACCAGTCCGCCGACCACCGGCTCCGCTTCCACGTGCCGCTGCCGCGGCCGGCCACCACCTCCGCCTCCGCGGGGCAGTTCGCCGTCACCGAGCGCGGGCTCACCTCCGAGGGCGGCTGGGGCGAGTACCCGATCCCGACCTTCCCCGCGACCGCCTTCGTGTCGGCAGGGGCCGCCAACGTCCTGCTCGACCACTCCAGTGAGTACGAGCTCGTCGGCGACGGCTCCGAACTCGCCATCACCCTGCTGCGCGCGATCGGCTCGATCAGCGTCAACATCCACCCGCTGCGCGACGAGCCCGCGGCGAGCGAGATCCCGGTGCCCGGCGCGCAGGACCTCGGTGTGCGCATCGAGAACCGCTTCGCCGTCGTGCCCTCGGCGACCGGCTGGCAGGGCGCCCACGCGGTCGCGCTCGCCGAGGAGTTCCGCAACGACGTGCTGGTGACCCGGGGCACCGCGCCCGCCGGGGGCCAGCTGCCCCCCGACGCCACGGGCCTGCGGGTCGAGGGGACGGACATCCTCGTCTCCAGCATTCGCCGCGTCACCGGCGACGAGCGCGGTACCGGCACCGAGGTGCGCCTGGTGGCCATGAGCGACTCGGCGGCGACCGCGCGCGTGACCGGCACGTTCACCGAAGCCACCACGGTCGACCTGCTCGGCCGTCCGCTGTCCACGACGCGGGCCGGGGGCGAGCTCGAACTCCCCCTCGGCCCCTGGGAGATCCGGACGGTCGTGGTCCGGTAGCGGCCACCTCCGCACGACGCCGGGTCACCGGGGCCACCGGGCCCCGGCCACCCGGGGTCGGCGCACCCCCGTCCGGCGTCCGGATCGTTCCGTGAGCAAGAAAGAGTTGTGACCTCGTGCCCTCCCCCATTTCCGCGTACGTCACGGACACCGCACCAGGGCGTGGACCGCTGCGCCCGGCGCGCTCGTGGCTGCATTCCGACGCCCCCTCTCTCTCGCTGAACGGGAACTGGCGTTTCCACCTGTCGCCGACGGCGCCGGCGGCAGAGGACTTCGCGGCCGAAGGCTTCGACGACGGCGCCTGGGACGACATCCCGGTGCCCTCGCACTGGGTGCTCCAGGACGACGGCGCCCACGGCCGGCCGATCTACACCAACGTGCAGTACCCCTTCCCGATCGACCCGCCGCACGTCCCGGACGAGAACCCCACCGGCGACTACCGCCGCCACTTCGACGTGCCCGCCGACTGGTCGCGGGCCGAGCGCGTCGTCCTGCGTTTCGACGGTGTCGAGTCGCTCTTCAAGGTGTGGGTGAACGGCCACGAGATCGGTGGCGCGAGCGGCAGCCGCCTGGCCCACGAATTCGACGTGACCTCGTCCGTGCGCCCGGGCGACAACGTCGTCGCCGTGCGCGTGCACCAGTGGTCGGCCGCCAGCTACGTCGAGGACCAGGACCAGTGGTGGCTGCCCGGCATCTTCCGTGACGTCACGGTCCTCGCCCGCCCGGCCGGCGGCATCGAGGACGTGTGGCTGCGCACCGGGTTCGACGGCGGACGTGGACGGGTCGAGGCCGAGATCACCGCCGGGGCGGCGGCGTTCCCGGTCACCCTGCGCGTCCCCGAACTCGGCATCGAGAAGGTCTGGGCCTCGGCGGCCGACGTCGCCCCGTTCGGCATCGACGACGTGGAGCCCTGGACGGCCGAGCAGCCGCGCCTGTACGACGTGACCGTGTCGACGGCCGCGGAGAGCATCGCCCTGCGCGTGGGCTTCCGCACCGTCGAGATCCGCGGCGACCGGTTCCTGGTCAACGGCCGCCGCGTCGTCTTCCACGGGATGAACCGCCACGAGACCCACCCCGAGCGCGGCCGCGTCTTCGACGAGGCCCACGCCCGCGAGGACCTGGCGCGCATGAAGCGGTTCAACGTGAACGCGATCCGCACCAGCCACTACCCGCCGCACCCGCGGCTGCTCGACCTCGCCGACGAACTCGGCTTCTGGGTCGTCCTCGAGTGCGACCTGGAGACCCACGGCTTCGACAAGCTCGGCTGGGTGGGCAACCCCAGTGACGACCCGGAGTGGCGTGCCGCCTACCTCGACCGCATCGAGCGCACCGTCGAACGGGACAAGAACCACCCCAGCATCGTCATGTGGTCGCTCGGCAACGAGGCGGGGACCGGCTCCAACCTCGCCGCGATGTCCGCGTGGGTCCACGCCCGCGACCCCGAGCGGCCCGTGCACTACGAGGGCGACCACGCCGGCGAGTACACCGACGTCTACTCGCGCATGTACGCCTCGGTGCCCGAGGCCGAACAGATCGGCACCGACGGTTCCCACACCCCCCTCCTCAACTGCACGCCCGCGCAGGGCGCCCGGCAGCGCACCAAGCCGTTCCTGCTCTGCGAGTACGCCCACGCGATGGGCAACGGGCCGGGCGCGCTCGACCAGTACGAGGAGCTGGTGCACCGGCACCCGCGGCTGCACGGCGGCTTCGTCTGGGAGTGGCGCGACCACGGCGTCCTGACGAGGACCCCGGACGGTACGCCCTACTACGCGTACGGCGGCGACTTCGGCGAGGTCGTGCACGACGGCAACTTCGTCATGGACGGCATGCTGCTCAGCGACGACGTCCCGACGCCCGGCCTCCACGAGTTCAAGGCCGTCGTGCAGCCGGTGCGCTTCACCTTCGGCGGGCTGGAGAGCTTCGACCTGCTCGGCAGCGACCACGTCGCGATCACCAATCTGCGGCACTCCGCCGACACCTCCGACCTGCGATTCCGCTGGCGCGTCGAGCACGACGGGACGCTCGTGGACTCCGGGGAGTTGGACGTGCCGGTCGTCGCGGCGGGCGAGTCGGCGCGTGTGCCGCTGCCGGCCATCGCGGTGGCGCGGGACGCGGAGACCTGGCTCACCCTCGACGCGGAACTGGCGGCCAAGACCGACTGGGCGCCCGAGGGGCACGTCATCGCGACCGCCCAGCTGGACCGTTCGGCACCGCGTCCCGCGCCCGCCGTCCGGCCGCGGGCCGACTGGCGGCCGGGTGACGGCACGCTGACGCTGGGCATCGCGGAGTTCGAGCGCGGGTCCCTGGTACGCCTCGCGGGCCGCGCGGTGGCGGGCCCGCGGCTGGAGCTGTTCCGTGCCCCCACCGACAACGACGAGGGCACCTCAGGGGAGAACGAGGAGAGCGACAGCGGTGTCGCCGAGATCTCGCACGCCGCGCTGTGGCGTCGCGACGGTCTCGACCGGCTGACCTCGCGGCTGGTGTCCGTGGAGCACGCCGACGGGGCGCTGCGCACCGTCGCCGCGGTCTCCGCGGCGGACTCCGCCCTGTCGGTGACGGTGGAGTCCGTCTGGACGGTCGAGGACGGCGAGCTCGACCTGCGCGTGGAGATCGAGCCCTCCCGCGGCTGGTCGACGGTGTGGCCGCGGATCGGGATCCGTCTCGACCTGCCCGACGGCACGGCTCCCGTCGACGGGGCCGACTGGTTCGGTCTCGGTCCCCTGGAGTCCTACCCCGACAGCATGCGCGCGGCACGCACCGGACGCTTCTCCTCCACCGTCCGCGACCTGGCGGTCGACTACGCGCGGCCCCAGGAGACGGGACACCGTTCCCAGGTGCGGGAGCTGACGCTGTCGAGCGGCGGCACCGGGGTACTGCGTATCACCGCGGTCCCGGACGCGCGCGGCCGCCGGCCCGGCTTCACGCTCAGCCGGCACACCCCGCAGCAGATCGCACGGGCCGCGCACCCCTTCGAGCTGCCGGATTCGACGACCAGTCACCTCTTCGTCGACGCCGCACAGCACGGCCTGGGTTCACGGGCCTGCGGACCGGACGTATGGCCGGAGTTCGCGCTCCGGCCCGAATCCCGCACGATCAGGTTGCGCATCGCGGCAGGTGCGTGACCGAGCCTGGACGACACGGGGCGCCCGCGCGAAGCGGGCGCCCCGTGTCGTTCCACGACGCGCCCCCCAAAAGACGCGGGTGGGGGCGCTGTTAGCCTGGTCCGCATGATCGGCGTCCACACCAAGCTGCGGATATCCGGCTTGCTGGTGCCGAACGGTCCCGGTCCGCAACGCGCGCTCATCGTCGCGAGCTTCGTCAGCCGGGTGGGCAACGGACTGTTCAACACCGCCGCGGTGCTCTACTTCACGCTGGTCGTGCGCCTGCCCGCCGCACAGGTCGGGGCCGGCCTCACGATCGCCGGGCTGACCGGGCTGCTGGCCGGGATCCCGGCGGGAAACCTGGCCGACCGCTACGGACCGCGTACGGTCTGGCTGACCACCCTCACGATGCAGGCCGCCACGATGGCCGCCTTCGTCCTCATCCACAGCTGGGTCACGTTCACGCTCGTCGCCACCCTGGACCGGCTGGCGGCGACGGGGAGCGGTGCCGCGGGCGGTGCGCTCATCGCCCGGACCGGCGGGGAACGCCCGGCCGCGTTCAGGGCGAGACTCCGCACCTTCGTCAACCTCGGCGTGGTCCTGGGCACCCTCGGCGCCGCCTTCGCCGTCTCGGCCGACACCCGCACCGCCTACACCGCGCTCATCCTCGCCAACGCCGCCAGCTTCGCCTGCGCCGCCCTGATCGCCCTGGCCGGCGTCCCGAACTACCGCCCCCTGCCCCGGCCCGAGGAGCACCATCGCTGGGCCGTCCTGTCCGACCGGCCGTTCGTGTCCTTCGTCGCGCTCTACGGCGCGATGGGCCTGCAGTACCAGACGGTCTCCCTGCTGCTGCCGATCTGGCTCTCCGCCCACACCGACGCGCCCCGCTGGACCGTGGCGGCGGTCTACGCGGTCAACAGCGGGGTGTGCGCGCTGCTCCAGAGCAGGATCGGCTCCCGGGTGGAGTCACCGCGCCAGGGAGGCCGGGCGTTCCGCCTCGCCGGGCTGCTCTTCCTGGTCAGTTGCCCCTTGATGGCCCTGACCGCGGACGTCCCGGTCCGGATCGCGCCAGGACTGGCCGTCCTCGCCGTCTGCGTGCACAGTCTCGGAGAGGTGTGGGAGTCCTCCGCCGGATACGCGCTCGGCTTCGGTCTCGCCCCCGACCACGCCCAGGGCCAGTACCAGGGCCTCTTCGGCATCGGCTTCGACGCGGGACAGGCCCTGGCCCCGGTCGTCCTGACGACGGCGGTCCTCGGACTCGGGCACGCGGGCTGGCTGCTGCTCGGCGTGTTCTTCGCCGCCCTGGGGGCGGCGGGGCCCGCGGTGGCCGCTTGGGCGCAGCGCACCCGCCTCACGAGCGCTGCCCGAGACGGCCTGAGCCCTGTCCCGTAGGCCGCGTCGGTGCCTGACCGTCGGCGCCCCGAACGTGATGTCGGAATGCCGCCGGCAGTGCGCTGACCGGCCTGTGAGGCTGTGACGTCGGCGCGCCGCGGCCTGCCGGGAGGACGAACGCGCCCTGCGACACAGGAGGATGGATGACCCGGCCCAAGGCAGGAGGCTCCCACGCGGTCCTCGGCCGGTTCCTTCTGCTGGCGCTGACCTGGGGTGCGAGCTTCCTGGTCATCAAGGTCGGGCTGGAGGGGTTCACGCCCGCACAAGTGGTGCTGGGCCGCATGCTGGCCGGCGCGGACGGCGCGCGAAGGTTTGCCAGCGCTCGATGGCGGCTTCGAGGTCCCGGCCATGAAGGCCCCGTTCGGCTTCACAACGGACGGCCTCGCGGCGCGTGTGCGGTGAGAACTGTGATGGCCGACGCCGGTGGTCCCGAAGGCGGGACTGGCAGATGGCGTCCAGACGCAGAGCAGCCGCCGTCTTGCGGGGCATGGCTCTTCTTTCGGAGTGGTCGTTTCCGTGGTCACTCTGCTGTGCGAGCCTTCGGCCGGTCAAGTCCTGGTCCCGGCGGGGTCTCACTGGCTGAAGCCCCGCCCACGCCGAGCGCCGGGTCGCACCGGCCGCCGTCCCGAAAGAGCCGCGTCCAGATTCACGATCGTCACCCACCGGTCGTGGTCACCCTCGGCGCGAGGCCTCACGGCTGTTCGGTTGTTCGAGAAGCTTCGTGATTTCCTCGACATTGGCGAGGTTCTGCGCGCGATCCACGGGCGCGCCATGAAAGCGGGGACGGCTTCGCACTTCGACCGTCGACAATGGGCCGGCCGAACGGACGGTGACCCTTATCACCTGCGCATAGCCCTCTCCATCGGGTGCCTTGCGCACTGCTGAGACCCGCCCCGATTCGGGGAACTCCGCGAGGAAGCGCACACCTCCGAGCCCTTCGATGATCTTGTGTGCGGCTCCGATCGTGCCGGCGCTCCCGCCCCGGACCGACACGGTCCGCACCTGGCGCGGTGAGACGTTCCCCGGCGTCACCGCGTAACCGAGATCGCGCACCCGCCGGACCTGGACGAGGAATCCGGCGCCCACGTGGAGCAGGAGCAATCCGGCGAAGATGATGCCGAAGGCCAGGCCCGCCGCCATCAGGTCGTCCCCCGGGGACCGTCCCATGGAGCCCTCGGTCGCGGCGGTGAAGCAGATGATGAGCACCGTGATGAGCAGGGCATGAACGGCGGCATACACCGTCGAGTGGAGCAGAACGAAACGTACGACCTTCTTCACGGCTCTCTTTTGTGCTGCGCTGGGAGTGAGCGGGCACGGCCGACGGCCGCGCCCCACGGCGGAGCTTACCGACCGGATCGACGCGAGCCCACGGCGACAGCGGACCCGGGCCCCGGACCGCAGGACTCTGCGGTCGGTTTCATGCGCGGCGGAAATGATCCGCTCCCTATTCTTCTCGCACAGGAATTTCGCCCGGCCGAATATCGGCCCCGACATACCACTGGAGGAGGAGCGACCGCATGGGAGCGCTGCCGGGACCGGAGGAGATCGAGCTCGCGCCGTGGGCCGCGCGGCACACGTTCCCGTCGCCGGGGGACGTCGACCGCGAGTTCGCCCGCATCGCCGACGCCCATCCCCGGTGCCGGCTGGAGCGGCTCGGCGTCTCGCGCGGCGGCCGACCCGTGACGACGCTGACCGTCCCCGGCGGCCCCCGGCACGTGGTGGTCGTCGGTGGCCCGCACCCCAACGAGCCCGCCGGCCACCTGACCGTCCTGGTGCTGGCCCGCCTCCTCACCCGCACCAGCGCGTGGACCGGCGACATCGGCTGCACCTGGCACCTGGTGAGCTGCATCGACCCGGACGGTGCCGCCCTGAACCCGTGGACCGGAATGCCGTTGGACCTCGGCGCCTACCACCGGCACTTCTACCGGCCGCCGCTGGCGGCGCAGCCGGAGTGGACGTTCCCCGCGCCCGGCTTCTCCCGTCCCCTGCCGGAGACGACGATCCTGCACGAACTGCTGACCGCGGTACGGCCCGAGGTCTACGTCGACCTGCACAACGCGGACTTCGGCGGCGCGTTCTTCGTGGTGAACCGCCCGCACCCGACCCTGTCCGGGGCGTTGCGCGACGCCGCCGCCCGGCACCGGATCCCGCTGGGCCGCGAAGGGATCGACACCCTCGGCTGGGCGAAGGACGGCCCCGGCGTGCATGTCATGCCGCCGGTCGGCGAGCTCGTCGTCACACGGCCCGGCGCCGACGGGCCCTCCCATGGTGCGAGCAGTCTGCACCACCTCCCGCCGGGTGCGATCGGTGTCATGCCCGAGGTACCGCTGTGGCCGGCCCGCGCCCTGACCGCCCCGTCCAGCGGCCCGTGCGCCACCGGCCACCCGGAGCTGATGCGGCAGACCGCCGCCTTGCTGCACGAGCGCTGCCGACTCCTCCAGGAGTTCCTGGACCGCGTGCTCCCCCACCTGCCCGGCGACGCCGAGGTGTTCACCGACGCCGCCGCCGACACCCTGAGGTCCGCCGCCTCGTGCGCGGCACTGTGGCACACCATGGCCGCGGGGCCGGTCACCCGCGACCAGTACGCGGCCGCGGCGGACGGCGCGGCATGCTTCCCCCTGCGTGCCGCCGGCATGCTGCTGCGCGCCACCGCGAGCCTGCCCGCGAGCTCTCGCCCGGGAGTCGAACGCACCGTGCCGGCCGAGGTGTTCGAGGACTGGATCAAGGATCTGCAGGCCACCGCACCCGCCCCGTACCCACTGCACGCCGTCGTCGGCCTGCAGACCGCCGCCGCCCTCACAGCGGCCGCTGTCGGCCCCTGACCTGCGGGCACGCCCGACACCCCTGGGGCCACTGGTACGGGAGGGGACCATGAGACCGAAGGGAAATTGACGCACTGTGCTCGCCCGTTGCCCGGGTGCGGGCGCCATACGTGCGGGATAGGGTTTTGACGGCGAGGTCGATTTCAGTCGAATTCACTCCAAATTGAGTCGAATTTTCCGGGGGCGCGCCGCCGCGGCGCCTCCCTCGATGGTCACGACCGCGTCGCGAGCGCTGACGACGCCGATCGGCCTTCAATGCCCGCCCGAGGGAGGAACGGGAGCATGGCGTTCATTTTCAAGGACGAAGCCTTCATGTTCGAGACGCTGCGTGCCGCCGGGTTCGCCGGGGACGCCGGAGCCGACATCGGTGAGGTCCTCGTCACCACGGCCCAGATTCCCGAGGGTGACGAGGACGCCTGGACGGCGGCCTGGAGGGCCACCGCCGAACGCACCGCCGAGCGCGGCGAGATCTCACTGGACGTGGGCGACCCGGTCAGCGCGCGCGAGGCGTTCCTGCGCGCGTCGAGCTACTACCGCTCGGCCGAGTTCTACCGGCGCAAGGATCCCCTGCACGATCCCCAGGTCCTGGAACTGTCGCGGCTGTCCAAGGACTACCTCGTCAAGGCGGGCGCCCTGCTGGACGGGCCCTTCCACGAAGTGGCCATCCCGTACCAGGACACCGAGATGCCCGGCTACCTGTTCCTGGTCGACGACAGCGGGGAGCCCCGGCCGACCGTCGTCTACACCAACGGCTTCGACTCCACCCGCGAGGAGGGCTACTTCGTCATCGGCGCGGCGGCGCTGCGCCGCGGCTACAACTTCCTTGCCTACGACGGCCCGGGCCAGGGCTGGATGATCCGCGAGAAGAACGTGCCGTACCGGCCGGACTGGGAGCATGTGCTCGGCCCGGTGGTCGACTACGCCCTGACCGTGCCCGAGATCGACGACGACAGGATCGTGCACTTCGGCTACAGCCTCGGCGGCTACCTCGTGGCGCGGTACGCGGCCAAGGACCACCGGTCGGCGGCGATCGTGTGCAACGACGGCATGACGACCTTCTACGCGTCGTACCCCCCGATCCCCGAGGCCACCTTGAAGCTCATCGAGGAGGGGAAGGACGCCGAGGCGATCCCGCGGCTCGAGGCGATGATCAAGGACGACACCAACGCCCGCTGGGGCCTGCAGAACGGTGTCTGGGTGAACGGGGTCGAGAACTTCGCCGAGTACGTCCGCAGCACCGCCGATTACACGCTGAGCACGGACGACATCCACGAGATCCGGACACCCGTCCTGATCCTCGAGGGCGAGGACGACAAAGTCTTCGCCGGTCAGGCGGACAAGGTCGCCGCGGAGTTGCGCGCCCCGCACGAGCACGTCGTGATGCGCGACGCGGACGGCGCGGGTCAGCACTGCCACGAAGGGGCGATGTTCCTGCTCCACCAGACGGTCTTCAACTACCTGGCCAGGACACTCCGCTAGCCGTTGCGGCCGGACGTCACCACCGGACGCACCGGCGGGACGCGCCGACGAAACGCATACAGCGGACGTATCGACCGCGGAGCACCTGCCCGGCTCGGAAACCTGCGAGTTCGCAATCCTCAGTTCTCCATCGGGCAGGTGCTTCCGTGTCGTTCAGCGCGGCGTCACGCCTCGACGAGTTCGCCGGCCGGCACGGCGCCGGAGGCGGCAACGGCACGACGGCGGGCGAGCATCCCCGAGAACCAGTAGCCGGCGATCATGAGGGCGACGACCGCGACGGTCTCGGTGGCGCCCAGCACCCAGGTGGACGCGGTGGCCTCCTTGGGCGGGAGCTTGGGCAGGTCGTCCATGGCCAGGGGGACCGCGGAGTGCGCGGCCGCGTCGGCCTGGAAGGCCTGGTTGCGGGCGGAGCCGTGGAGGAAGGGCGCCACGAAGAGCAGTGCCATCGCGAGCAGCGTCTCGAGGGTGATCACGACGGGGAACTCCCGTACCAGGAGCGTGCGCAGCGGGCGCTCGTCACCGGCGGCCCGCAGGGCGTCGATCCGCGGGTGCAGCCAGAACTGGTTGAAGACGCCGAGCAGCAGCAGCGTGCCGAAGATGAGGATCTTCACGCCCAGCACGCGCCCGTACATCGTGCTGAACAGCTGCGACGGACCGTCGACGTGCTCCCAGTACAGGAACAGCCCGGACAGGGTGATCGCGGCGACGCAGAGCATGGCGGCGGACGAGAACCGGCGGATCGCCGGGGACCAGAAGGCGCCGCGGTCGGCGGGTGCGACCGCGCCCGGGAGGGCGAGCAGTGCCAGACCGGCCACGCCGCCCAACCAGACGGACCCGCCGAACAGGTGGAGCATCCACATGACGGTCTCGAATATGGTGCGGCCCCAGTCGTCGGGGACCTCGTCCGGGAACTTGGTGGTGCCGAGCGCGACGGCCCCCGCGCCGAGCCCGGCCGCGAGCAGCAGGCGCCGTGCGGAGCCGGACACGCCCTTGCGGAAGGCCAGCGGCGCGACCAGGACGGCGCCGACCAGGACGAGGGTCACCTCAAGCCCTGACAGGCGGCCGGCGTTGCTGCCGTCGTAGAGCGAGTTCCACGCCGCGCCGTAGTCGTATCCGCCGTCGTCCCCGGAGTGGGCGAGGCCGGTGAGCACCGCGGGCACGGCCAGAACTCCCAGCACGACCGCCGCACGGGCGAGCCGGACGGTCACCGCGGAAAGCGCCTCGGCACTGATCCGCCCGGCCGCGGGCCCCGCGGCCACCAGGGCCAGGGCCGTCACGCCGACGAATCCCATCAGGGTCACCCAGGCCGACCACGCGACAGCGCTGTCGGCGAACGGGCCGAGCGGGGTCGATGGCGCGGGGGCCGCGGAAAACAGCATGGGGAAAGGCATGTGATGGGACGGCGGCATGACTGATCACCCTCGGGCATGGGGAAGGAGAAATCCAGAGGAGCTTAGGTTAGGCACACCTAACTACTCCGTCAATGCGGCTCAGGCTTGCCGGCGTGAGCCGCGGACGCCCCCGGGCGCGAACCACCGCCGGGCGGACAGGCGTTGACCGCCTCCACCTTTCGTGAAGCGACCGAGGGCAATATCGCCGCGATCACCCCGGGAAAGCCGGACCAGGGCCAGTCGGGCCGGGTGACCCTTTCCGGACATCACCAAGCGCGAGTAAAGCGTTCTCGATGATCACGCCAGATTGGTTCAGCCCGCGTCCATGCCGAACGAGTCATGGACAGCACGTACTTCGACGGCCACCACATGGAAGTCCACGACCCGCTCGGCGATCTCCCGCGCCCGCTCCGGGCTCGCGCACTCGATCACGTAGTAGGCGGTCAGCTGTTCTGCCGCTTCCGCGAACGGCCCGTCCGTCGTGGCCGACACCGAGCCGTCCCCTCGCCACCGGATGGTCGTGGTGTCCTTCGGGTAGGCCAGCCCGGCTCCGTTCAGCATCTCGCCGGAGCCCGCCAGGTCCTGGTGGAGCGCCTCGTGCCGGCGGAAGACCTCGGCACGCTGCGCCGCCGACATCGCTTCGGTCGCCGCGGGATCGGCGTACATCAGCACCATGTACTTCATGCCATCACCCTGACACCGCACGCAGTCGTCGCACCAGACGGGGGACGGCCCGTCACAGGTCCTGGAACCGCCGTACGAACCGGCGTTGCCAGGGTGTCTCCACCGCGCGGCGGTCGTAGTGCCGACGGACGTACGCCACGGCCCGACCGGCCGGCACTCCGTCGAGCACCGCCATGCACGCCAGGGCGGTCCCCGTCCGGCCGTACCCACCGCCGCAGGCGATCTCGACGCGTTCGTATGCCGCCCTGGTCAGGGCCTCCCGCAGGACCTCCCGCGCTTCCCCCGGGTCCCGGGGCAGCCAGAAGTCGGGCCAGCGCACCCACCGCGCGTCCCATTCGGTCGGCGGAGGCCGCCTGCCGAGCAGGTGGACGGCGAACTCCGGCGCCGGCCCGGACGGCAACGGACGACGCAGCCCCCGGCCCCGCACCAGCACGCCGGAGGGAAACCTCATGACCCCGCCGCAGGTCGGGCTCCAGTTCTCCGTCACGTGCGCACGGTAGCGGCGTCGCGACCTCAGCCGTCGGCGAGCCGGGTGACGATGTCGGAGACCTGTCGGCGGACGGCGTCCCGGGCCGCCGGGGGCAGTGAGCCGACCTCGGTGGGTTCCAGTGCGCGGAGGGCCCGTTCGGCGTCTGTGTCGCACGGGGTGGTCGCGGTGAGGACGTCGTAGCCGTCGCGGACGGCGATACGGAGGTGGGTTCGCCCGGCGGCGTCGGCGTGCGCCGCGGTGGCCACGACGAGGGGTGGCGGCCCGCCCGCTTCGGCGGGCTGCTTGTGGTAACCGCTGGCGATCGGTTCGCGCCAGCGGATGCCGAGCAGCAGGTGGCGCTTGGCGACGGCGTCGGACAGGTCGGTCTCGTAGGTCCCGTCCGGTTCCAGGGTGACGGCGCGGGCATCGAGGACGAGTGCGGCGGGCAGGAGGCAGCGCAGGGCGCTGCCGATGAGATTGCCGCCGACAGTGGCGGTGCGGCGAACCGCTCCCGTGCCGACGCTCGCGGCCGCCCGTCGCAGTGCCTCCGGCACGCGGTCGTCGATCCGGTGCAGCACCACCGCCGCGCCCAGTGCCTCCCGCCCGATGGTGTTGGCCTCGGGCAACTCCCTTAGTGACATGGCGTGTTCGGGGAAGCCGTCCCGCTGCCAGCCGGCCCACACGAGCGTCGCCCCGCCGATGGGCACCGCCTCCCGGGCCATGCACTCCTGGGCCTCGGACACAGAGGTGGGCAGATGCAAGAGCACGGCAGTCGACCTGCTTTCCTGGAGAGCCGGCGGTGCAAGGAGATCGTCTCGCCCGTCCGATCGCCTCGGTGCGCATTCTCCCCCGACATGCCGGAGCACGTACAGGGCACGGGAGTTGAGCCGCCCGGTGCAGGCCCGCGATGGGAGTCCGGTCATAACTCCTCTGCGCGGGGGCGCCGTTGGTGGTCGGCCAGCCCGACGACGGGACCGGGCCGTAAGGGGCTCGGCGCAGTCACCACAGAGGGCCGCGCGATGGACCTGGTGCACCGCGCCGTGCACCCCAGTGATCACCCCCGGGAACCCCGGAGACCCGCCGTGACCGGCGTCTCACTGTCCGAGCCACGCTCATGCTTGACGTGTCAAGCAAAATGGCCGTACTTTCCTTTCGCAAGCATATCTTTGACGAGGCAAGTACATGTTCAAGCTGTTCAAGACGAAGGAAACAGGGACGCCCATGACCAGGATCGGCATCATCCTCGGCAGCACCCGCCCCGGCCGCAACGGCGAGGCCGTGGCCCGCTGGGCCTACGAGATCGCGTCCCGGCGCACCGACGCCGAGTTCGAGCTCGTGGACCTGGTGGACTACAAGCTGCCGCTGCTCGACGAGGCGTACCCGGCGGCGATGGGCCAGTACTCCCAGCCGCACACCCACGCCTGGGCGCAGAAGATCGCGTCCTTCGACGGCTTCGTCATCGTCACTCCCGAGTACAACCACTCCGTGCCCGGCGCGCTCAAGAACGCCATCGACTTCCTGCACGCCGAGTGGGTCGACAAGGCCGTCGGCTTTGTCAGCTACGGCTCGACCGGCGGCACCCGTGCCGTGGAGCACCTGCGCCTGATCGCCGGTGAGCTGCAGATGGCCGACGTGCGCTCGCAGGTCGCCCTCTCGCTCTTCACCGACTTCGAGAACTTCAGCACCTTCAAGCCCGCCGACGGGCAGCGTGACACCCTGGCCACCACCTTCGACCAGGTCGTCAGGTGGGCCAACGCCCTCGCCCCGCTGCGCGCCGGCCGGCACGACCGCTGACACCACCGCGCGGAACCGGCAGGGGACCACGGGCAGCGCCCCGTGGTCCCCTGCCGCCGCGCTTCGCCCTGGTGGGAGCGGGGCTGAGCCGATCGGTGTAGCTGTCGGGCGGGCGGGCCTGCCGCCGGGAGGGGCGGGGCAGGCATGGGGGCGGAGGTGCTTTCGGATGCCCAGCGGTGACGTGCTCGCCCTCGTCGACGAGGGTGGCCGGGTGGTCGAGTGGGGGCCCGCAGCAGAGGAACGGTTCGGACGGTCCGCCGAGGAGGCCGTCGGGCGGTCCGTGACGGCGCTCGTGGACGCGGTCCCCGGGCGCGGCGCCGAAGGGCCGCGGCACGAAGGGCTCGCGAACACGCCCGGGGTGCTGGTCAAGCCGGTGCTGCGCGGCACGTCCGTCGCCTGGCAGGTGTTCTCGGCGGGCGACGCCGGCCCGGCGCAGGACGCGGCGGTCCTGAAGGCCCTGTTCACGCACGCACCGGTGGCGCTGCACGTCCTCGACGTCCGGCTGTGCGTGGTGCGCGCGAGCGCCGCCGGTCGCGGACCGCGTCCCGTGCCCGAGGAGCTCGTGGTGGGCAGGCATTTCACCGACGTGTGCTCCTTCGAGGCCCCCGGTGACGAGACCGTCGTGGCGCAAGGAGTGCTGGACGGCGGGGAGCCCGTGGTGGACCGGCTCGTGCGCGGCGCCAGACCGTCGCGCGGCTCCCGGCGGCCCATCCACTCCGTCTCCTACTTCCGGCTGGAGGGCGCCGACGGCGAGGTGCTGGGCCTGGTGGCATCGGCGGTCGACGTCACGGAGCGGGAGAACGCGCAGAATCGCCTCGCCTTCCTGGAGACGTTCCGCACCCGGGTCGGGCACCGCCTGAGCGTGCCCGCCGTCTGCTGGGAGGTGGTCGAGGCCCTGGTGCCCGCCTTCGCGGGCATCGCGGTCATCGAGGTGATCGACGACGTCGTCCGCGGAGAGGAACCGCCCCCGATCCCCGTCCGCGAGGACATTCCCCTGCGCCGGGCGGCCTTCAAGGGTCTCATCTCGGCTCACCCGGTCGGGGACGTGCGCTCCCTGCCGGCCGGCACGCCGTTCTCCCACGTCCTGTCGGACATGCGCCCGCGCCTCGTCCCGATCGACGAGGACAGCTCCTGGCTGGACGCCGACGCGGACCGGGGCGATGCCATCCGGCGGTCCCTCGCCCACTCACTCATCGTGGCGCCGCTGGAGTTGCACGGCCAGGCTCTCGGCGTGGTCAGCTTCTACCGCCAAGGGCACGAAGACCCCTTCGAGGAGGACGACATCACGGTGGCGTCCGCCGTGTGCGCGCACGCCGCGCTGTGCATCGACAACGCCCGCCAGTACATGCGCGAGTGGATCATCGCCTCGACCGTCCAGCACAGGCTCCTTCCCCGGCAACCCGTCGCACCGGCCACGCTGGAGATCTCCCCGCTGCACCTTCCCGATCCGGAGGACGCCGGCGCGTGGTTCGACGCGATCCCGCTGCCCGGCGCCCGGACCGCGCTGATCGTCGGCGACGTGACCGGGCAGGGCATCACGACGCCCATCATGATGGGGCTGCTGCGCACGGCGGTTCACACACTCGCCGCCCTGGACCTCCAGCCCGACGAGTTGCTGGCCCGCCTGAGCGACACCGCGTCCCGGCTCTCCGCCGCCGACGCCGCGCTGCCTCCCATGGACCCCATGCACCACGGCCCCGTCACCGCCGGCTGCGTCATCGCGATCTACGACCCGGTGGACCTCACCTGCACCGTCGCCCGCGCCGGCCTGCCGGAACTCCTCGCGGTCCTGCCCGACGGCACCTCGGCCGGCCTGTCCGTCCCTCCGGGCCCGATGCTCACCGGATCCGGCAGGGCCCCGTTCCCGGCGACCACCGTCAGCCTCCCCCAGGGCAGCACCCTGGCCATGGCGACGGGCGGGCTCGTGGACCAGGTCCTGGCACCGGCCGGCCGACTGCGCCCGCTCCTGGACCGCGCCCCCGCACGGCCGCTGTCCGACCTGCGCGACACCATCGCGTCGGCGGCCGCGGACGGCCACCTCCCCGGCGAGACGCTGATGCTGCTCGCCCGTACGAAGGCGCTGCCCGCGGAACGGGTGCTGACCCTCCCGCTGCCCGCGGACGCCGAGGCCGCGCCGGTCGCCCGCGCGGCGACGCAGCGGCAGATGGAGCTGTGGGGCCTGGACGAGGAGACGGCGTTCACCACCGAGCTCATCGTGAGCGAGTTCGTGGGCAACGCGGTCCGCCACGGCGCTCCGCCGCTGCGTCTGCGCCTGATCCTGGACCGGATGCTGACCTGCGAGGTCAGCGACGGCGCGCCCAGCTCGCCCCGGGTGAAGCACGCCCGCACCATCGACGAGACGGGCCGCGGGCTGTTCATCGTCGCGAGCCTCGCCGACCAGTGGGGCACCCGCCACCACGCGCGGGGAAAGACCGTCTGGGCGGAGCAGCCGACCGGGCGGTCCACGCCGGCCGCGGGGCCCACGGGCGGGTGACGGTACCCGCGGCCCGTACGCTGAGGAGGCGATGAACCTCTTCAGCACGCCGTCGGGCGCACTCGAACTGACACGCTTCCCGGCGGACCCGCGGGAGTCCCTGCGGGCGTGGGACGCCGCGGACGACTACCTGCTGCGGCACCTGGCCGAGACCGGAACGGACCTGACGGGCGAGGTCACCGTGCTCGGGGACCGCTGGGGTGCGCTGGTCACGGCGCTGGCCGCACACCGCCCGACGCAGATCACGGACTCCCACCTCGGGCAGCAGGCCACCCGGGCCAACCTGCGGCGCAACGCGCCGCAGGCACAGGACGGGGTGCGGATGCTGACCACGCGCGACGACCCGCCCGCGCGCATCGACGTCCTGCTGATCAGGGTGCCGAAGAGCCTGGCCCTGCTGGAGGACCAGCTGTACCGGCTCGCCCCCGCGCTGCACGCCGGGACCGTCGTGGTGGGCACGGGCATGGTCACCGAGATCCACACCTCGACGCTGAAGCTCTTCGAACGGATCGTCGGACCGACCCGCACCTCACTGGCCGTCCGCAAGGCCCGGCTGATCTTCAGCACGCCCGACCCCGCGGCCCGGCGCGGCGCGAACCCGTGGCCGCTGCGCTACCCGCTGCCCGAGGACATCGGCGTGCTGTCGGGCCGCACCGTCACCAACCACGCGGGGGTCTTCTGCGCCGACCACCTCGACATCGGCACCCGGTTCCTGCTCCGGCACCTGCCGGACCGGAACGGACCCGACAGCGTGATCGACCTGGGCTGCGGCAACGGCGTGGTCGGTACCGCGGTGGCGCTCGCCAACCCCGGCGCCGACGTGCTGTTCGTCGACGAGTCGCACCAGGCCGTGGCGTCCGCCGAGGCCACCTTCCACGACAACGCGGAGCCCGGGGCCAAGGCCCGGTTCCTCGTCGGTGACGCCGCGGACGTCCTGACGGCGGTCCCGCCCGGCGGCGCCGACCTGGTGCTCAACAACCCTCCGTTCCACTCCCATCAATCGGTCACCGACACCACCGCACGCCGTATGTTCCACACCGCCAAGGACGCGCTGCGCCCCGGCGGCGAGTTGCTGGTCATCGGCAACCGGCACCTGGGCTACCACGTGCGGCTGCGGCGGCTGTTCGGCAACAGCGAAGTCGTCGCGTCCGACCCGAAGTTCGTGATCCTGCGGGCCGTCAAGAGCTGAGCACCCCAGCCACTCGTTCCCCGGTGGATCGGCGGTGGCCGGGCGCCGCCCGCTCACGCGAAGGCGGCCTCGTCGAACGAGCAGCCGCCGCGGTCCGCGGGCGGGAGGGCGTAACGGGACGTCAGCAGGGGCGTGCGGCGGAAGTACTGCCGGTAGCCGGACGCCCGGAACGCCAGGTCGAAGGCGTGGCCCTCGACATGCCAGTGCGGCAGGTCCTTCCGGTCGTCCTCCGGAGTCAGCCGGTGCAGGGCGTCGATCTCCAGGTCGGGCGAGCGGCCCTTGAAGCCGAGACCCCCTTCGAGGTCCTGGACGTCGTCGAAGACCAGCGTCGCCGGGGACACCCAGAAGGTGAAGTGCTTCTCCGGCGGGAGGGGCTGGACCCAGCGGACGATGTAGTCGAGGTCGAGCAGGAGGCGTGGCGGGCCGGCGTCGGTCTGCTGCACGTGGAGGCCGTGCACGGTGGCGTAGTGCCACCCCATGTCGTCGAAGTCGGCGTCGCTCCACACACTCTTCGAAAGACCTGAATCCTGGTGATCATCTGCGCTCATGGCTGCATCCAACCAAATCCTTGCCCGGCCACGACAACGAGGGGACAGCGTGACTGGCCGGGGTCCGGGGCGTGTTGGCCAGCGTAGCGCGGCTGGACCGGTGGCCGGCGGAGCCCCGGACGGCCCAGCCATTGCGCACGTTCGGGTGGTCGGGGCGGGGCGTCAGGACCGGCGCCACGCCGCCGTGTAGGCATCGATCTCCTCCACGATGCGCTGCTTGCCGGCATCGTCGAGGAACGAGGCCCGCACCGCGTTCCTGGCGAGTTCGGCGAGTCCCGGCTCGTCGAGGCCGAGCAGCCGGGCGGCGACCGCGTACTCGTTGTTCAGATCGGTGCCGAACATCGGCGGATCGTCGGAGTTGACGGTGACCTGGACCCCGGCCCTGACGAACTCCCCGATGGGGTGGTCGTCCAGCGAGCGGACCGCCCGGGTGGCGAGATTGGACGTCGGGCAGACCTCCAGGGGGATCCGGTGCTCGGCGAGGTGGGCGAGGAGTTCCGGGTCGCGGGCGGCGTGGGTGCCGTGGCCGATCCGTTCCGCGCCGAGGTCGCGCAGCGCCTCCCAGACCGCCTCCGGTCCGCTCGTCTCGCCGGCGTGCGGTACCGACCGCAGGCCGGCGGCGACAGCGCGGTCGAAGTAGGGCTTGAACTGGCGTCGCGACACGCCGGTCTCGGGTCCGCCGAGCCCGAAGGAGACCAGGCCCTCGGGGCGGACGCGGTCGTCGGTGGCCAGCCGCGTGGTCTCCTCGGCGTACACCCCGGGCCTGCCCGGAATGTCGAAGCACCAGCGCAGGATCACCCCGAACTCCTTCTCCGCGGCCGAACGGGCGTCCTCGATCGCGTTCATGAAGGCCCGTTCGTCGATGCCGCGGCGGATGGAGGTGTACGGGGTGACGGTCAGCTCCGCATAGCGCACGTTCTGCCGGCCCATGTCCCTGGCGGCCTCGTACGTCAGGAGGCGGACGTCCTCCGGCGTGCGGACCAGACCGGCCACGGCGACGTACACGTCGATGAAGTGGGCGAAGTCCCTGAAGGTGAAGTATCCGGCCAGGGCCTCGGGGTCGGCCGGCACTCCGGCGTCGGGATGGCGGGCCGCCAGTTCCGACACGATGCGGGCGGAGGCGGAGCCGACGTGGTGCACGTGCAGTTCGGCCTTCGGCAGTCCGGCGATGAACGCGCCCAGGTCACGGCCGGGCCCCGCATCGCCCGTGAGGGGATCGCGCTTCTCGGTACCGTCCACTTGCTGCCGCCCGGAGAATCGACGCTGCCCCCACGGCCGTCGGCCTTGCCCGAAGGATAAGGCGGCGAAACGATTCCGGGACGGCCGGTCCCGCCACACGGCCGTGTGCTCCGTCGCGGTCGCGCGGCCGGGCGCGCGCCCGTGGACCCGCAGATCGACGCTGATGGACAGAAACGTTTCCTGAAGCACTTCGGTCCGCGGCTGGAACATGCCGAGATCCCTTGGGAAATCCGGGCAGCGGAACCACGGCGGGGCCCTGTCCTCCGTGGTCGCGACAATGCACCCGCCGACCCTGGGCGGTCATTGCCGTGGAATTCACCATTTCTCCTCACCGAATGCCGTCCGGCATTTCCGCAAGGCGAACCCTGGGTGATGCCGGAACACGGTGCGGACCCGCCATGGAGAACCGTGTTCCTCGGGCACGGCGGGCACCGGGCCCCGACCAACCCGATGATCACTCTTCCGGAGGGGGCGGCGCGCGCTCCCACCGGTGCCAGGAGCGGACTGCTTGGGTGTGGACCGGTCACACCGTCTCCGTCCACATCTCCATGGGGAACACATGCTGCACACCACCGAGGCGACGCCTCCCGACACCGCGCGGCCGGATGTCGGCGCCGTTCTCCGCGACCGCGTCCGGCCGCTCGCCGACGGGGTCGACCGCGCCGGCCGCTTCCCCCGCGAGAGCGTGCGGGCACTCGCCGACGCGGGCGCCCTCGGCCTGCTCAGCTCCCCGGCGCACGGCGGGGGCGGCGCGGACCTGCGGCGGGCCGCCGCGGTCATCGAGCAGGTGGCCGGGGCCTGCGGCTCCACGGCGATGGTCCTGCTCATGCACTACTCCGCCGTGTCCGTCATCGAGCGCCACGGGCCGGAGGACGTACGGCGGGCGATCGCCGAGGGCCGCCACCTGAGCACGCTCGCGTTCTCCGAGCGCGGGTCGCGCAGCCACTTCTGGGCACCCGCGGGCACCGCCGTTCCGGCCGGCGCGGGCGGCGTGCGGCTGGACGCGGTGAAGTCCTGGGTCACCGCGGCGGGCGAGGCCGACAGCTATGTCTGGTCGAGCCGGCCGCTGCGGGCCGACGGCCCCATGACGCTGTGGCTCGTCCCGGGCGACCTCCCCGGGCTGTCCGTGCAGGGCGACTACGACGGGTTCGGGCTGCGCGGCAACGCCTCCTGCCCGATCACCGCAGAAGGCGTGTCCCTGCCCGAGCGGGCCGTGCTCGGGACCGACGGACAGGGCCTGGCGACGGCACTGGAACTGGCGCTGCCCTGCTTTCTCGTGCTGAGCGCCGCCTTCTCCCTGGGGGTGATGGAGACGCTCATGGAGCTGACCGCCCGGCACCTGCGCACCGCCCGCCTGGAGCACCTGGGCGAGACACTGGCGCAGCAGCCCGTCTCCCGCCGGCAGTACGCACAACTGCGCCTGCGCACGGACTCCGTCCGCGCCTTCCTCGACGACACCCTGGACGCGATGGCGGCGGGGAGCCCGGAGGCGACGGTGCGGGCGCTGCAGGTGAAGGCGCTGGCGGGCGAGGCCGCCGCCGAGGTGGCCGACGGTGCCATGCGCCTGTGCGGAGGGTCGGCCTTCCGCAGGGACCTGGGTGTGGAGCGTCGTTTCCGGGACGCCCTGGCGGCACGCGTGATGGCGCCGACCACCGAGGCGCTGTACGACTTCTGCGGCCGCGCCGGTCTGGGCCTGCCGCTGTTCGAGGAGGCCGGATGACCGACATCGTCCTGGGCGCCGTCGCGTACGACCCGAAGGTCGTCACGATCTGGTCCGGTTTCCGCGCCTGGCTTCGCGAGCACGGCCTCGACATGGACTTCGTCCTCTACGCCCACTACGAGCGGCAGACCGAGGACCTCGTCCGCGGCCGCATCGACGCGGCGTGGCAGTCCCCCCTGGCATGGCTGCGCACCCGCCGCATGGCGGAGGCCGCGGGCGCGGAGGTCAGGCCGCTCGTCATGCGCGACACCGACCGCGACCTCACCTCGGTGATCGTGGTCCGGTCGAACGGGCCGGTCGTCACGGTCGCCGACCTCAAGGGCGAGACCGTCGCCGTCGGCGCGATCGACTCACCTCAGGCGACGCTCCTGCCCCTGCGCCATCTCAGGGAGGCGGGCCTGGTGCCGGGGGCCGACTTCCGCGTCCGGCGCCACGACACCGGCGTGGGGCTGCACGGCGACCACATCGGGGGCGAGCGCGAGGCGGCCCGGGCGGTCCTGGCCGGAGAGGTCGCGGCGGCCTGCATGGGCGACGCCTCGCACCTCATCTTCGGTCTGGAAGGGTCCCTCCCCGCCGGGACCACGCGTCTGCTGGCGCGCACCGCCCCCTTCGACCACTGCGTGCTCGCCAGCGGGCCCTCGCTCGGCACGGAGCGCGGTGAGCGGCTGTCGGCGCTGCTGCGGTCGATGTCCTACGCCGACCCCGACGTGCGCCATCTGCTCGACCTGGAAGGGCTCCGGCAGTGGCTCCCGGGACGCGACAGCGGCTTCGGCGACCTGGCGACCGCCGTGGACGAGACGGGGTTCTACGACGCGGAGGGCACCGTCACGATCGCCGGCTACCGGCCGTGACCGCGGGCGAGGCGGGCGAGGCGGTCGAGGAGCCGTCCGACCTCGTGCTGGACCTGGCCGGGACGGGCTTCGACGAGGGTGCTCATCTCCTGCTGCGCCGCTCGTTGAGCCAGGTCGCGACCGGCGGCCGGGTCGCACTCACCGGCATGGGCCCAGCGCTCCTCGCCCCCCTCACCGCCTGGTGCCGCCGCGAAGGCCACACCGTGTCCCTCGCGGCGCCGGACGAGGCCCCGGTGCGTGCCCATGTGCGCCGGGGGGACGCCGCCGTCGCCCGGTGGGAGGGCGCCGAGCGGGCCGGGGGCCCGGACGCGCGGGAGGTGGCGAGGCGGCCGCCGCTGCACTGGGGCCTGGCCGCACGCGGCGCCCTGGTGGAGGCCGGCGGGCCGGAGGTGCCCTTCGCGGTCACCGATCAGGACATCGCCTGGACGGATCTCGCGCCGCGGCTGTACCGGCAGGCGGCGGCCGCGCAGTGGGACCCGCTGACCGCCGTCCCGTGGGACACCGCGTTCGCCCTGCCGGACGAGGTCGAGGCGGCCGTCGTACAGGTCATGACGTACCTGGTGGAGAACGAGCAGGCCGCGCTGATCGTGCCCGCCCGCCTGCTCGTGCAGGTGCACCCGCACTTCCGTGAAGTGCTCCAACTCCTGGCCGTGCAGGCCGCGGACGAGGCCCGGCACATCGAGGTGTTCACCCGGCGGGCGCTGCTCAAGGGCGGCACCATGGGAACGTCCACGGTCGGCGGCCGGGCGTCGCTGACCACACTGCTCACCGAGCCGGACTTCTCCATCGCCTCCTTCCTGCTGTCGGTACTGGGCGAGGGCAGCTTCCTCAGCCTGCTGGCCTTCCTCGAACGGCACGGCCCCGACCCGGTGACCCGGCGGATCAGCCGCCTCGTGCGCCAGGACGAGGCGCGGCACGTGGCCTTCGGCCTGGGGCACCTGGAGCACCGTGCGAGCGTGGACCCGCAGCTGCGCGGGCTGCTGCGGGCCGCGGTGGAGCGCCGGCACGACGCACTGGCGGCCTCCGCCGGTCTGAACCAGGACGTCTTCGACGCCCTCGTGCTCCTGGCGGCCGGTTCATGGGCCCCGGCGGCGATCGCCCGCGGCTGGCGGGCGGTGCAGCGCCTCCAGTCGGACATGGACGAAGCGCGGCGTCACCGGCTGTCCCGGCTGGGCTTCCCCGACAACGAGGCCACCGCCCTGTCGGCCCTGCACACCCGCAACTTCATGTGACGGCGGCCGCGCGCGGGCACGAGGCGACCGTGCGTCCTACGATGGGACAAAAGGCCCTTCGAGCCCAGCCGTCCCATCGGGCGCGGACACCTCGCCGTTGCACTGCGCGGCCCGCCATCAGGCGGCTGCCGCGCGGATGTTCGCCGGTCGTTCGCCGGTCGAGGAGGCAGCACCATGCCGCGTCGTCCCCTGTCGTGCCTCCTGCTCGCCCTCACCGCCGCCCTCGTCCCGGCGGCCGCCGCGGCGGGCGCGGATCCGCCGATGCTGCTGGACGACGTGACCCAGCGGCCGTCGGCCATGCCGTCGACGTTCGAGGCGACGAACACGGTCGCCTTGGAGGGTCTGCGCTGGTCCCATTGGGGCTCGGCGGAGGCGGCCGGCCGGGGCACTCTGAGGATCAACACCTGCGAGCCCAACTGCGCGGAAGGCCACGTCCGCGTGCTGCCGGACTCCGATCTGCAGGTGCGGGGCGTACGGATCGACCAGGGCCGCCGCTTCTACCGGCAGTACCGGATCCTGAACGCGTCCTTCTCCTCGTCGGACCGTGCGGCCTATGCGCACTGGACGGACGCCTACACGCCCGGGGACTTCCGCTGAGGCGGTCGTCCGTCGCTCGCGCTCATTCCTCGCCGGAGAACCGCTCCCACGCGGACTGGCGGGTGGTCCCGAGGGTCTCGCCGATCCTGCTCCAGGTGACGCCGCGTCGGCGCAGTTCCCGCACCCAGGCGGTGAGGTCCGCCTCGGCCGCGTCGATGTGCGCGGCGACGCGCGGGATGTGACCGAGCATCTCCTGGTCCGTCATCGACTCCCACACGGACACGGGCCGCCCCGCGGGGCTGCCGAGGCTGCCGTCGATGATCGAGGCGGACAGGGCCACGCACTCGTTGCAGATGTACACACCGGGGCCGGCGACCAGCTTGTCGACCTCGGTGTTCGGCTTGCCGCAGAAGGAGCAGCGGGTGAGTTCCGGCAGAGTCTCGGACAGTGTCACGGTGCGCCCCCGAACGGTCAGGATTTTCCTGAACCCTAGGCCGTCAGGGCGAACCTGACAAGGTCTCAGCCGCGCGCACGGGGTACGACAACGGTCCGGGGCCGGCACCCGTGAAGGTGCCGGCCCCGGACCGCGATGCCGTCGGCGTCAGGCGGGAACGATGTTCTCCGCCTGCGGGCCCTTCTGGCCCTGCGTGACGTCGAAGCTCACCTTCTGGCCCTCCTGCAGCTCACGGAAGCCCTGGGTCGCGATGTTCGAGTAGTGGGCGAAGACGTCAGCGCCGCCACCGTCCTGCTCGATGAAGCCGAAACCCTTTTCCGCGTTGAACCACTTCACGGTGCCAGTTGCCATGATGAAACATCTCCTTCGGGAGCAGTACACCAAGTCCGCACTGTGCGGACTTCTGTCGCCGCAATGACCCTCCGGAAGGACCGGAAAAACAAAAATGCACCTGTGGGTCACATCCCGTCAGGCGCACATAAAGTTCATGGGTACCAAAACTGCAACGTATCCAACCTAACACAGAATTCATGGCCCGGGTGGGAGGCGCGCGGAGGAAGGTTCATGCCGGTTCACGTCCCCGCCCTGTCGTTCTGGGCCCCGTCTTGTGCAAGGCTGACAGTGCCAGCTGATCCGTCCACCGTGTGGAGACCCAGTGCGCTGCATCATCGCCGGTTACCCCTTCGACCTCACCGCGAGCGAGGTGCAGCGGGCCATGAGCGGGATCGCCCCCGAGCCTGCCGCCGGCGAGTGCGTCCTCATCGGTCAGCGCTCCTACCCCGTCAAGCAGGTGGGTGCGGTGATCACCCGCCAGGACCGGCGGGACTTCACCGCCGCGGAGGTCACCCGGGCCATGAAGCGCCTCGGGTTCACCTGTCACCCCGCACCCTCCGCCGACGTCTGAGCGCGCGGACCGTCACCCCGGCAGGGTCGTCCGGGGAGGGGCAGAAGCCGGTCGGTCATCGCGGCGACCGCGGCCACGACCGCTGCCCGGTGCCGGTCGCGCCGGGCCGTTTCGTCACCGCCGCTGGGATTGCGGATCCCGTGGGGCGTGAAGAGCCAGGACTGCGCGGCGGCCAGGGCGACCATCAACGCGTCCATACCGGCTTCGAGGTCGGCGCCCCGGGCGTCGGCGACGGCCTGCGCCTTGGCCAGATGGTTCTCCCGTTCCGCGAGTGACGCCTGAGGCCGCTCGAGTGCCTTCCACTGGGTCAGCCGGATCAGGTCCGGATCGTCGGTGAGGGCGTCGAACAGCGCTCCGGCGTACGCGGCGAGGTCGTCGGGCGTGAAGGGGACGACGTCGGCCAGGACGCGCAGCCGGGCGTCCAGCACGGTATCGAAGAGCTCGTCCTTGGAACCGAAGTAGGCGTAGATCGCCTGCTTGTTGGCCGGGGCGGCCTTGGCGATCCGGTCGACCCGCGCGCCGGCCAGCCCGTGCGCGACGAATTCGCCATAGGCGGCATCAATGAGGCGCGCACGCGTTGCGGCAGAGTCGTAGACCATGAAGACAGCCTAAAATATCCGCGCCCGGGCAAAACACCGGCCGAAGCAGGGGTCGTTCCCCCGCGCTATGCCGGCCCAACGGCGCGGTGCGGACGACCTCGTGGGCATCGCGGACGAGGGGCCGGAGCCCGACGCCCGCGCGCTCCCGTCCCGGCCTGGGGCTCAGAAGCCGAGTTCCTTCGTGACGTCGTCCCACAGACGATCGGCCGCGCTCTCGTCGATCGCCCAGGCGGCGACACCGCTCTTGCCCGGTGCCGGGTCGGGCTGGGGAGCGGCGACCTGGCAGTCCTCGAAGTAGCGGCCCGTCACGCCGTCCACGAGCGGGGAGGCCGCCAGCAGGACGGAGGTGGCGGCGCCCTGCTGCGGGGTCTTCCAGCCCGGCGGCACCTGGAGTTTCCGTCCGGCTTCGTCGGTCGCGCCGACGAACCGGAGCTGGTCGTCGCTGAGGTGGCGCTGGAGGTTGGTCATGATGCCGCCGGGGTGCAGCGCGTTGGCGGTGATCCCGTCGCCCGCCCACCGGCGGGCCAGGGCCACGGTGAACAGGATCCCGGCCGTTTTGGACTGCCCATAGGCCGTCCACGCCTCGTAGGGGCGGTGGGCGAAGTGGACGTCGTCGAAGTCGACGGGGGCCATGAGGTGGGCGGAGGAACTGACCGTGACCACGCGGGCGCCGTCCGCCGCCCGCAGGGCCTCGTGCAGCCCGAGCGTGAGGGCGGCGTGGCCGAGGACGTTGACGGCGTACTGCCGCTCCCAGCCCCGCGCGGTGCGGCCGAGCTCGGGCAGCGCCATGATGCCCGCGTTGTTGACGAGGATGTGCAGGGGTCCGCTCCAGCTCTCCCCCAAGGCGCGGGCTCCGGCGGGATCGGCCAGGTCCAGGGCGGCGACGCGGACGTCGCGGCTGCCGGTCTCCCTGCGGATGCGGCCGGCGGCGCTCTCACCGCCCCGGGGGTCGCGTACGGCCAGGGTCACCTCCGCGCCGGCGCCGGCGAGCGCCAGCGCGGTTTCCCGTCCGATGCCCGAGTTGCCGCCGGTGACGAGGGCGCGCTTGCCGGTCAGGTCCACGCCGTGGACGACCTCCGCCGCCGTGGAGTGGGCACCGAAGGGAATGCCGGGGGAAGGCACCGCGGAGGAGGAAGGAGAAGAGGGAGAAGAAGAGGACACGAGAACTCCAGCGATCTTCGGTACGGGCCGGGTGGGAAAGTTGAATCCAACCGGTTGGTTGAAACCATAGCCCGCTTCTCGACCGAAAAACAACCGGACGGTTGGATTGGTACGCGGAGCGCTGCTCCGGACGCGCGACCGCCCGCGTGTCACCGGGGAGGACGCGTTCGGCGCGCGGCCGCGACGGAGCCGGGACAGGCTGAACGCGTGCGGAGGGCCGTGGTGCGGAACCCGCCACAGTCCTCACGCCATGGGTAGGCCCCCGCCACGGCACGGTGGCGGGGGCCAACAGCCCCGCGGGCCCCTCGCCCGCCCCGCTCGGGAAGCCCTCCGGGTAGCGTCCAGGAAGCCCTCCGGGCCGCCGGCCGCATTTTCGTCCGAGGTGCCGGAATAGTTGCCTCGACATACGGGTTGGCAGGGGATGTGGTGTGTCGAACGACGCCACCTCCTCTTCCCGGCCCGGAGGCCCCACTCAATGACGCTCACGACGACCGACCAGCCCACGCGGAGAACCACCGCGGCCGTCGTCCCCGTTCTCGCCTTCGCAGGCATCGTTGTCGCGGTCATGCAGACGCTGCTGGTCCCCGTCATCAAAGACCTGCCGCAGCTGCTGAACACCGCTCCCACCAACGCCACCTGGGTCCTGACCTCGACCCTGCTCTCCGGTGCCGTGGCCACCCCGATCATGGGCCGCCTCGGCGACCTCTACGGCAAGCGCCGCCTGCTGATCACCAGTCTCTCGATCATGGTGGTCGGCGCCGTGATCAGCGCCGTCACCAGCGAACTGCTCACCATGATCGTGGGCCGTACGCTGCAGGGCTTCGCCATGGGCGCGATCCCGCTCGGCATCGGCCTGATGCGCGACATGCTGCCCCGCGAGCGGCTCGGCTCGGCGATGGCCCTGATGAGCTCCTCAATCGGTGTCGGTGGCGGCCTCGCGCTGCCCGGCGCGGCCCTGATCGCGCAGCACACCGACTGGCACGCCCTCTTCTACGCCGCCGCCGCGCTGGGCGTACTCGCCATCGCGCTCACCCTGATCGTCGTGCCCGAGTCCCCGATGCGCGCGAAGGGCACCTTCGACCTGCCCGGCGCGATCGGCCTGACGATCGGCCTGGTGCTGCTCCTGCTGCCAATCACCAAGGGCAGCGACTGGGGCTGGTCCTCCGGAACCACGCTCGGCCTGTTCGGCGCGGCCGTCGCCATCCTGCTGCTGTGGGGCCTGATGGAGCTGCGGCTGAAGGCACCGCTGGTCGACCTGCGCACCACCGCGCGCCGCGAAGTGCTGCTCACCAACCTCGCCTCGATCATGGTCGGCGTCAGCTTCTACGTGGTCTCGCTGGTCCTCCCCCAGCTGCTCCAGCTGCCGGCCTCCACCGGCTACGGCCTCGGCCAGTCGATGGTCGTCGCGGGTCTGTGCGTGGCACCCCTGGGCCTGACGATGATGCTGACGGCCCCCGTCTACGCCCGGCTCTCCGCCCGCTTCGGCCCGAAGGTCACCTTGATCCTCGGCATGCTGATCATCGCGCTCGGCTACGGCGGCGGCCTCGGGCTGATGGACAAGCCCTGGCAGACCGTGATCATCGCGGTGGTCCTGGGTGCCGGTATCGGCCTCGCGTACTCCTCGCTGCCCGCGCTGATCGTCAGCGCCGTCCCGGCCTCCGAGACCGGCGCCGCCAACGGCCTCAACACCCTGATGCGGTCGATCGGCACGTCGGTGTCGAGTGCCGTGATCGGCATGGTGCTCGCCAACACCGCGAACCACGCGAACGGCCTCACCATCCCGACCATGCACGGCTTCCGCGTGTCCTTCGTCATCGCCACCGCCGCGGTCGCCATCGGCGTGCTCCTCGCCCTGGGTCTGCCGGGGCGGCGGGCGGCCACGCTCCAGCTGCGGGCCAGCAGCGAGGAGGAGGTCAACCTGGCGAACGCCGAGGAGGTCCTGCGGGGCTTCCGCGGCCGGGTGCTGGCAGCGGGTGGCGCACCCGTCGCCCGTGCCAAGGTCACGCTCATCGACCGCCGCGGCCGTCAGGCGGGCGCGACGATATCCGGCGAGGACGGGACGTACACGCTCACCGTCCCGGCCGAGGGCCACTACGTCCTCGCCGCACGCGCCGCCGGGCACGGCCCGCTGGCTTCCTCGGCGACCCACCCCGGACACGAACGACTGGTCGACCTGGACCTGTCGCTGCCCGGCGAGACGGTCAGCGCCTGAGTCCGAGCACGGAGCAGAGGCGGCCGGTGCGCCCCGGGCACCCGGCCGCCTTCCGTGTCACCCGGGGCCCAGTGCCGCGCGCGCCAGATGTGACAGGCAGCGGCGCATCCGGTCCTCGCCCACTTCGGGCAGCAGGGCGGTGATGTGCACGGCGGACAGGTTGGCCAGCAGGACGTGCGCGGAGGCCTCCGGGTCGGCCGCGCCGTCGAGCAGGCGCACCAGGTGGCGGTGCCAGAAGCGGTGGGCGTCGGCCTGGTGGCGCGAGCCGGCGGCCGCGGTCTCGTACGCGCGCACCAGGGCGAGATGCCGCATCAGGTGATCGAAGTAGGCGTCGACGAACGCGGCGAGGCGGTCGCCGACCGGCGCCCCGGGGCCCAGCGGTGGCGGCCCGTGTACGACCGCCTCCCGCAGGTCGTGCTCCCGCTCCGCCAGCAGCGCGGCGGCCAGTCCGGCCCTGTCGCCGAAGCGGCGGAACACGGTGCCCTTCCCGACCCCCGCGGCGGCCGCCACCTGGTCCATGGTCACGCCGTCCATCCCGCGTTCGGCGAACAGCCCGGCCGCCGCTTCGAGGATCGCGGCGCGGTTGCGCGCGGCGTCCGCCCGTTCACGCAGCGGCCAGGGCCGCGCCGGGACGCCGGTCACGTTCCCACGCGCGGCGGGGTCGACGTGCCGTACACGCGCCTGGCGTGGCTCGCGTACAGCCGGGGCCCGACGATCGGCATGATCACGCGGGCCGCGAGGGGGGCGTGCGCGAGCACCGCCTTGACCACCTCGGGGTCGCCCTCGTACATCACCATGCCGAAGGCGAGCGGCAGGTCCTTCTTGGGGCTGCCCGCCATGCCGTGCTCCCCGAGGAGCTTCCACTCCGCGGCGGTGATGTACTTCTCCGCCAGGGGCAGGATCTCCTTCTCCTCCAGGGCCATGTGCTCCAGCAGCGCGGTGAGCAGCCGGTCGAGGGCGTCGGCGAGCGCGTCGCCGCCCTGAGCCGTCGAACGCCAGGCCGTGAGGAGCTCCGTCGCCTCGTGGAGGGCACCCTCGATCACCTGGTGCTGCCGCTCCATCGTGGGCACGATCGCCGCCGTCTCGTCCCCGCCCCGCTCGAGGAGGCGCGGCCACACGACCGCGTCCTCGCCCTCGTGGTGGAGGTGCAGGATCAGGCACACCTTGCCGGCGTGGGCCGCGACGACCTCGGCGCGCTCGGTGTCCCCCGCCGCGACGTCCCGCACGAGCTGCGGAAGCAGCCGGAACTCCCGCCGCATCATGGTGTGGGCCATGTACATGTCCCGCACATCGGCCATCGGCCCGTTCAACGCCAGATTCACTCGAACCCCGTTCTCACCTTGTGGATCCCTCGACGACCGCGGGCCGTCGGACGGGCCCGGCCGGCGGGACAGCGGCTGCGCGCCCGGGCGCCGCTCCGTACGGTCGTCACGACCCGCCTCTCGCGTGCTGCCTCGGCGCGGCCGCCCGGCCCCGTGGGCTACCGATCACCTTCGGGGACCGATGCTGTCAAAACGAGGTCCCGCGGGCATCGGGAGGATTCCGTATCTTGCGCCGGCCGGCAGGCATGGGAAGAAGTCCCGACCTCCCCGCACCGCCCGGCGCACGCGGCGGCGGGACTACCCGATCTCCACCACGCGTGCCCAGTCCGGGGGCTTGTCCGGCACGTAGAAGGGGTTGTTCTCGTGGTCGTCGGAGGACGAGAACTGCCGGGGGAACAGGCCCACCACCGTGCGGCAGGCCGGGGCCGCCTCCGGCCACGGGGTCTGACCGTCCGTCAGGACCACGACGACGTCGGGGCGGGGCCGTGTGCGGAGCGCCGTGGCGAAACCGGTCCGCAGGTCCGTGCCGCCACCGCCCACCAGTGGAATGCCCTCGCCGCGGCACAACGGGTGGACGACGCGGGCCGACGCGTCGCACGGCACGACGGTGACCATGTCGCGACGGCCGCCGACAGCACGGGAGATGGCGGCGACTTCGAGGAGGGCGCTGCCGAGTTCGGTGTCGCTGACCGAGGCCGAGGTGTCGATGACGACGCAGACCCGTGGCGGCCTGCGCCGCAGGCTCGGCAGGACGACTCCGGGCACACCGGCGGAGCGGCGGGACGGGCGGCCGTAGGTGTAGTCCTCCCCCGTGCCGGGGCCGGAGGCCGCCGAGCGGACGGCGGCACCCAGCAACTCCCGCCACGGCTGCGGCGGGTGGAAGGCCTCCTCCGCCCACCGCTGCCACCCCTTCGGGGCGCTTCCCGGCCGGCCGGCGATGCCCTGCGCGACCCGGAACCGTACCGCGTCCCGTTCCTGTTCGCTGAGGCCGTCCGCCCCCTCGGGGCCCAGGTCCCAGGCACGGTCGAGGCCGTCGGCGCCGCTGCCGCAGTCCAGCCAGGCGATGCTGTGAGTGAGCGGGACGAGTCCGAACCGGCGCAGGTAGTCCTCCATGAGCCGGCCCTGGGGCAGGCCCAACGACGCGGGCACGACGGCGCCTTCGGGCCGGACCAGGCCGTCGCCGTAGATGTCGTCGTTGATCTCGCAGTCGGCGGCGATGTTCATCCGCAGCCGTTCGCCCGGGCCGGTCAGGCCGTGTTCCCTCGCGAAGCGGTCACTGCGCCCGTGGTGGTCGCGCAGCAGATGGGAGATCTCGTGCACCCACACGCCGGCCAGTTCCTCCACCGGCGTCCTGTCGACGAACGCGGGCGAGACGTAGCACCGCCAGTGCCGGTCGACGGCCATCGTCGGCACCCGCGGCGACTCCACGGTGTGCAGGGCGAACAGCGCTGTCGCCAGGTAGGGCCGGGCCCGGGCGGCCTGCAGCCGGGCGGCGAAGAGCTTTTCGCGGTCCAGGGCGGTCCGGGCGGCGGCCGCTGGTGCCGGTGCGTCATGCCTCATCGGCCCGCCTTCGCGGCCTGCGCGGCGCGGGCGGCCGCCTGGTCGGCCCGGCGGGACAACGTCACCGTTCCGGCGAGTCGTTCGATGGCGGCGGGCACGTCCCAGTCCTGCCGGCGCAGCGAGGCGAGGGTGGTCGCGGGGACGACCACCAGGTCCGGGGCCCCGGTCTCCAGCGCCAGGACCAGCAGCGCCCACGCCGCGTCCCAGCGGGACTTCTCCGGGCGCCTGCGGACGGCGTCCACCACGCCGTCGAGCACGGCCTGCCGCAGGTCGCCCCGTTCGGGCAGGACGGCGGCCGCGGGATCGGCGAGCAGGTCCTCGGGGTCGGGGAGGTCCATCCGGTCCAGGCTCGCCAGCAGCTCCAGGCCGGGGCCGTCCCCCACCGTTCCCCTGACCAGGAGGGACAGCACGTCCCGGGAGGATCCCGCCGCGGCCGCGAAGGCGGTGAGGTGCAGGGTCATCTCCCAGCTGCGGGGGGACGGCCAGGCGCCGCCGCGACGCGCCTCGTTGGTGGGCAGCTTGTGCACGAGACCGGGGCGGGCGGCCAGCAGCCCGCACACCGCGCGGCGGGCGAGGTCCACGGCCTCGGGCAGCCGTCGCGGGTCCAGCCGCGGCAGGGCCGCCCGGGGCCACGTCCCGCCGAGGCCGCGGACCACGACCTCGGGGTCGTGGGTCCACTGGAGGTGGACGAACCGGTTGGCCAGGGGCGGACTGAGTTCCCAGCCGTCCGCCGCCGAGGACCGCGGATTCGCGGCGGCCACGATCCGTACGTCCGGCGGCAGTTGGAGCGCGCCGATCCGCCGCTCCAGCACGAGGCGGAGCAAGGCGGCCTGCACGGCGGGCGGCGCGGTGGACAACTCGTCGAGGAACAGCAGTCCCCGCCCGGCCCGCACCAGTCGTACGGCCCAGTCCGGCGGGGCCATCGGGACACCGTGCACGGCGGGATCGTCGCCGACGACGGGCAGGCCCGAGAAGTCGGACGGTTCGTGCACGCTGGCGATCACCGTGGTCAACGGGAGGTCCAGGGCGGCGGCGAGCTGTGTCAGGGCCGCGCTCTTGCCGATGCCGGGCTCGCCCCAGAGCAGTACGGGGAGGTCGGCGGCCACGGCCAGGGTCAGCGCCTCCAGTTGCGGATCGGGCCGCGGTTCCGTGGTCGTGTCGCGCAGCAGGTCCAGCAGCGCGCCGGCGACGTCGAGCTGGGCGGGGCTGTCGGGGTCGGCGGGCAGGTCGGGCGCGGGCAGCAGAGCGGTGGCGGGCATGCGTGATCACCTTTGGATTCGTGAAGGGTGGCGGGAGGGCGGGCAGTCCGTGGGCCGGGTCAGCGGAAGGTCGCGGCCCGGGGGCGGGAGCGACGGTCACGGGAAGGGCGCCGGTCCGGGGCGCGGCGGGGTCCGGGGTCGGCGAGGCCCGCCCGGAACAGCCCGTGGACGATGCGCCGTTCGGCGGCCGTCTCCAGTTCGTCCCGCAGCGGGCCGTCCCGGAGCACCGCCTCGGGGCCGAGCAGGCCCTCGACGACCGCCAGAGCACCGGCGGTGTCGCCGTGGTCCAGGCGTTCGCGGACGCCGGGGAGGCAGTCCGGCCGGCGGTGCGCCTCGTCGATCGCCTGGAGGCAGGGCAGGGGGGTGCCGGTCAGCGCGGCCAGCAGTTCCTCCCTGCGGATCTCGTCCGGGCCGTGGTCCAGCGGGACGAGGACCCCGTCGACCTGGCCGATCCGGTGCAGGGCACCGCGGCACTCCACGATGCGCGGTTGCCCTGCCGGGTGCGGGGGTCGGCGGGTGGCGGGAGGCGCGTGACCCGGTACGAGGGCCGCGGCGACCAGCGGGTGCAGCCGGCCGGCCGTGATCGCGCCGGCGCGCAGCAGCTCCAGGTCCGGTGGCACCCAGGTCGCCGCGTCGGGCAGCACCGGCAGCCGGTGGGCGCCGCCGTCCCCGGTCGCGGCCGGGTCGGCCACGTTCACCAGCAACCGGTCCCGCGCGCCCAGTCGGACCAGGACGGTGCCGCTGTGCCGCCCTTCGGCACGGAGCACGATCCCCGCCTCGGCGGGCCATCGGCCGACGGCCCAGCGCGGGTCCGGAGGAGGCGGGTCGTCGGCGGGTGGTCCGCCGGCGCCCGACCGGGTGCGCAACTCGTCCGCCCTGCGGGCGTCCCACAGGTGCCGGTGCAGGTCGAGACGGAACCGGCGGTGCGGACGGGGGTGGGGGTGGGCACCCGCCGCGCCCCGCGTTCCGTCCCACAGCGCGAGGCTGATGCGCTGACCGGCATCGGCCCAGGCCGGAGGCGTCCGCACCACGAGGTGCACGGAACGTCCGCCGTCCTGGTACCGGGCCAGGGCGATCGTCAGCCCCGGCCGCAACAGCCCGTCGGGCGCGACCCTCGGCATGTGCCAGCGCAGGAGATCGGGAGCCAGATGGCGCAGATCCGCCCGGACGCGGGCCGCGAGCTGCGTACCGTGCGTGCGCGCCAGCGCACGCAGATGGAGATCGACGTCGACACCCGCGGCGGCGCACGCGCCCGCCCAGTCCCCCGCACGGCGGCGGAAGGTCGCGGTCTCGATCATCGAGGGCGGCACGGCGTACTCCCGTACGCGCAGCCACAAGGAAAGCCGGGAATCCCCGTACGCGTTCTGAGTGAGCATCAGCACTCACCTTGCGCGGACGGGACCCCCGATCTGTACGAGGCGTAAGTCGTCATCGCGGGGAGCGTAGCGCCCGTCGCACGTTCGTGCCAGGTGTTTTCGCCTCTGTTGCGGCGGCCGGTGGATCCCCGGCAGTTCGGCGGGCGCGCCGCGGCCGGCGTCACACAAGGAACTCGGCGAGTGGGAAGGAGCGATGGCGACGTGGTGGTACCAGATAGTTCTGCCGGTGGGTCGTGTGCAGAACCGAGTTGATGCCGGCGTGGGGGCTGCGCGGTGCGACGGGAAGCGTCCTGTCGGGGTAGTGGCCGTCCATCGAGAGCCGGACGATATTGAAGATCTCCGTCGTCGGCTGGAACTGGATGAAGTGCAACCCGGCCGCCGGCGTCTTGCTGTAGTGGTCCGCCGCCGGATCGGAGGTGTAGTGGAACGGATTGTCCAGCGTGTCGAAATCGCCGCGCACGGGGATGGTGGTCCCCGAGGGGTAGGCCTTCCCGTAGTTGCCGGTCATCGCCGACGTGGTGCTGTCCACCTCCGACATGCTCCCGGTGTGGCCGTAGGCGCGGTACCGTCGTACGCCTTGCGCCACTTGGGCCTCGCTCTGGCCCGGCGGCTGGAGGGCGAGCGTACCCGGCGCGGGCGCGGGTGAGAGGCCGGGATGGAGCATCGCCTGGACGCGATCCGCGTACTGGGGGAAGTTCTTCTCGTACCAGGTCACCAGATCCTGGAACAGGTGCGAGAGATGCATGGTGGTCCCCTGTTTGAAGTAACCATGGGGCCACTGATCGGTGAGGCCGGGCAAGGTCTCCAGATTGGCGATGACCCCGGGTCCCATGTTCGAGTCCAGGGTGGTGGCGAAGCCGAGGAAGCCCTGCGCCTGCCGAGGGATCGACTGCGCACCGGGGATGTCGGCCGCCAGCGCCAGCTTGCTCGGCAGGCCCTGCTGCCCGTAGAAACCGCCCCCGGAAAAGCCCCGGCGGATACTCGTCACCTTGAACAGGCTGCCCGCCCGGTTGCTTCCAGGCCCGAAGATGGCGTTCTGGGCTGCCTTGATATTGGCGAGCGAGTCACTGCGGAGCAGCACGGCCACGTCATTCTGTTCCAGGCGGACCGGCCCGAAGCCTGGCGGGGGCTGGTCGCTGGGGAACGTCCTGGCCTCCTGGAGGGCGTATACGGTATGGCCCTCCTTCTTGGAGGTCGTCACATCGACCGGCAGATAGGCCGGGTAGCGTGTTCCCGCCTTGAAGAAGCCCGACGCCTTGCCCAGGGTGGGGATGTAGTGGTGGAAGTAGGGAAGTCCCCAGGCCACCGTGGTGGCCACCCCTGCGGGCGTGGGCGGGAATTGGCGTTCCACATCCAGGAGGACGGACTCGAGGTGGTGCTGCGCCTCCCGCAACGCCTTGGCGTTCGCCGGTACGGTCAGCTTTGCGGTGATGACGTGATTGTGCAGGGCCGGCACCCGGACCGCGATCGTGCCCTTGCGGCTCTCCACACCCGATCCGTCGACCATGACCACCGGCTCGTTCTGCAGGATGTACTGCTCCTGGAGCGGCGGAGTGTCGGCGGCAACGGGCCGGGACGGTGGTTTCGCGAAAGTGTCGATCATCTCGTAGATGCCGGCGGATGCCAGAGCGGCACCGGCGCCCGCTGTCCCCTGGAGAATGCGTCGCCTGGTCACATTCCCGCGCGGCCGTCCGGCAGGCGCATTTTCGTTGCCGTCTTCCATGAAAGCAGCCCCCGTGGGATCGGCGTCCGAGTGGTCAGGGATCGAAAGGAAAGGTGAGGACGAGGTGAGGACGCCGTCGCCATACGGGATTCACGGCGCCGATACGGTCTTCCGCACGCGCCACCAGGAGCGATGACGATGGGTGTGTCGCGTGAATTCCGTCGTCGTTATTTTTGCTTTCGCGATATAAGCACGGGCAGCGTGGGCAGCGAAGCCGACACACGGCACGGGCGGTGGTGGCGGCACCGTTCCCCATCGGACCGTCAAGCCGAAACCCGTCGTGGACCGATCGCCCGGGCACGTCCGCTTGCCGTGCATCACGTCACGACGGGAGCCAGCGCCGGGCGGAGGCCGGGGGCGAGCAGGAGGGTGACCGTGACGGAGGTGACGGCCAGGGCGGTCATCGCGGTGGCCGGGGAGGTGTGCTGGGCGACGGTGCCGGCGATGACGGCGCCGAGGCCCTGCCAGGCGAGCATGCCGGAGGAGTGCAGGCCGAGGGCGTGGCCGCTGAGTTCGTCCGGGGTGAGCGCCATCAGGCGTTCCTGGAGCACCAGGCTCGCGGCGTAGCCGACCGAGGCGAGAGCGACAACGGCGGCGGCGAGGGGCAGCGCGGGGTGCAGGGCGAAGAGCAGGTAGGGGGCGGCGAGGAGGAGCCGGAGCACGGCGCCCGCCCGCTCGCGCCATCGTGGCGGGAGGAACCGGCCGGCCAGCGTGTCGCCCACGAGCATGCCGCAGGCGGCGGAGGCCAGCAGCGCCCCGGCGTGAGCGGGCGCGTACGGCACGAAGAGCGACTCGCAGCCGACGATCAGGCCGTTGGGCACCCAAAGGGCGAGGTACACGGTGCGGCGGGGCCCGGCCGACCAGAGCAGGACGTTCGTCCGCCAGGTCTCCGCGGGCGACGGGCGCCCGACCGCGCGCGGCGGTCTGGTGGCGAGGCCGAACCGGGCGGCGGCCGCGGCGGCGAGGTACAGGGCGGCGCCGACGATCAGGACACCGCGCGGTGACAGGGCGGAGAGCAGGAGGCCGCCGACGGCGAAGCCGCAGATCTGCATGCTGCCGGTCGACATGTTGAGTACGGAACGGCCCAGCAGGAAGCCGCTCTTGGGGAGGATCTGGTGGAGCAGGCCGTAGCGGACCCCGCCGCCCAAGGAGGCCACCAGGCCCTCGGCGCACAGGACGGCGAAGACGGCCCACAGGGGCAGACCGGGGACGGCCAGGGCTCCGGTGCCGAGGGCGAAGAACAGGGACACCGCGCTCAACGCGGCCCTAGGCGGCAGGCGGTCCGCCGCGGACAGCAGCGTGGTCGCCCCGACCACCTGGGCGAGGGACGGGCCGAACATGGCGACGGCGGACAGCAGCGGCGAGCCGGTCGCGTCGTAGACCAGGGTGCTCAGGGCCAGTCCGCCCACCGTCTGCGCCGCCACCTGGACGGTGGCGATGAGGAACAGCGGCGTGAACTCCGGTGTGCGGAAGAGCTCTTGGTAGGTGCGCATGAAACGGAGTCTCGGTGGGGGCGGCCCGGGGCGTTTAATGTTTCGCGCGGACGCGAAACGACAGGGGGTACGGGGTGGGCTGGTGGCTGGTGAACACCGAGACGCTGGTGGGCAGCCGCTTCGTCGTCTCGCCCCTCGCGGAGGCCGTCGCGAGCCTGCAGCTCCTCGACCGGGGTACCGCCGCGCACCCCGGCGAACGGGCATGGCTGGACGCCCATCTGCCCGCGTACCGGGAGCGGCTGGCCGGCGACCCGGTGACCGCACTGCTCGTGCGCACCGCGCTGGGACGCGCCTGGAACGCCGACTTCCTGACGCCCACGCCCGCCGGTGAGGGCGACCCCGGTTTCGAGGAGGAACTGTCCCGGATCCGGGACACGCCGCCGGACCTCGCCCTCGCGCATCTGGCGGTGTCGGCGGGTGGCCCGCTCCCCCCGTCGCTGCGCCGGCCGGATCTGCCGGAGCGCGCCGCGGAGATCGTCGCGTGGGTGTGGACGTCCGCGGTCCTGCCGGACTGGCGGCGGCGCCGGCGCGTCATCGAGGCGGACATCGTCGCGCGCACCGCGCAGTTGAGCCGCGGCGGCTGGGCCGGGGCGCTGGACGAGATCCGTCCGGGCATGCGCTGGCTCGGCAACGGCCGCCTGCAGATCAACACGCGGGACTACCCGCCGCGCGACGTGTCGGGGGCCAGCCTGATGTTCGTGCCCGTGACCCCGGTCGCCGGCTGGGTGTCGTGGGACGAACCCCGGCGGTACGCGGTGGTGTACCCGTGCTCCGGGGCCCTCGCGGAGGTGGGACGGCCGCGGGTTCCCGAGGCGCTGGGCGCACTGCTCGGGCCCGCGCGGGCCGCGGTTCTGGTGCTCCTCGGCACCCCGAAGAGCACGACGCAACTGGTCGCCCTCACCGGTCAGGGCCTGGGGTCGGTGGGGCGCCATCTGAAGGTGCTGCTCGACGCCGGTCTGGTGCGGCGACGGCGCGCCGGGCGGTCCGTGCTGTACTACCGGACGGAGACCGGCGACGCCCTCGTCATGGCCCAGCAGGACGGCTGAGCGGGCCGCGTGAAGCGCCCTGCGGCGTCGTCCCGGAGCGGCCGGGGTCGCCGGTCCGGCCGCTGCCGCTACTGGGACATGTACACCCGACGCGACCGCGCCGAGCGGCTGCACCCGCACACGCCCGCCCCGCTCGGCCGCACCGCCTGACCGCCGCCGCTCGTCAGGAGGACCGGCGCAGCCAGACCGTGGTGTCCGCGGGCACCGCACGGCCCTCCAGCGGGGTGCTGGCCAGCAGGATCTCGTCCCCGGCCGCGAGGGGAACGGGGTCGGGGCCGAAGTTGGTCAGGCAGCGCAGTCCGGGGCCGCGGTCGAAGGCGAGCCATGAGCCGTCCGCCGGGCCCTCGGTCACGGGGGCCGCGTCCGCCGGGGCGGGCGCGGCGTGCCGCAGGCGCAGCGCGGAGCGGTAGAGGGCGAGCATCGAGGCGGGGTCGTCCTCCTGGGCCTCGACGGTGAGGTCCGCCCAGTCGCCGGGCTGCGGGAACCAGCAGTCGTCCGCGGTGGCGGTGCTGAACCCGTAGGGCGCCGCCGTCCCCTCCCAGGGCAGGGGGACGCGGCAGCCGTCGCGGCCGCGTTCGCGGTGGCCGGACCGCTCCCAGAGCGGGTCGCGGAGCCGGTCGTCGGGGACATGGGCCTGGGGCAGGCCCAGCTCCTCGCCCTGGTAGAGGTAGGCGGCTCCGGGCAGCGCGAGCATCAGCAGCGCAGCGGCCCGGGCACGGCGCAGCCCGAGGGCGCCGCCGCCGTACCGGGTGACGGGCCGGATGGCGTCGTGGCTGGAGGCGACCCAGGTGACCGGGGCACCGACGGCGCGCATGGACGCCACCGAGCGCTCGACGACCCCGCGCATCTCCGTCCCGTCCCAAGGGCATTCGAGGAAGGCGAAGTTGAAGGCCTGCTGCATCTCGCCGGGGCTGACGTAGCGGGCCAGCCGGGCGGGGTCGAAGACGGCGGCCTCGGCGACCATCACGCGCTGTCCGGGCGGGACCGCGCCGGGCGGCGCCGGGTGGGTGTCCAGGAGGCGGCGCCAGGTGCGGAACAGCGGGTGCAGTTCCTCCTGGTCGTAGTACGGCATCAGGTGGTTGCGCAGGATGTCCTGGTGCTGGCCGGGTCCGGCGTCGGGCAGTCCGGGGGCCTTGAAGAGGGTGTGGGCGACGTCCACGCGGAAGCCGTCCACGCCCCGGTCGAGCCAGTGCCGCAGGATCCGCTCGAAGTCGGCGACGACCTCGGGGTGCCGCCAGTCGAGGTCGGGCTGCTCGGGCGCGTGCAGGTGAAGGTACCACTCCCCCGGGCCGCCGCCCGGTGCGGGGACGCGGGTCCACGCGGGGCCGCCGAACGCGGACTGCCAGTCGTTGGGCGGCAGTTCGCCGTTGGCGCCGCGCCCGGGGCGGAAGAGGTAGCGGCTCCTGGCCGCGGAGCCCGGCGCGGAGGCCAGCGCCTCGCGGAACCAGGGGTGCGCGTCGGAGGTGTGGTTGGGCACCAGGTCGATGAGGACGCGCAGGCCCAGGTCGTGCGCGCGGGCCACGAACGCGTCGAAGTCGGCCTCGGTGCCGAGGTCGGGGGCGACGGCGGTGTGGTCGGCGATGTCGTAGCCGCCGTCGGCCAGCGGGGAGGGGTAGAACGGGGTGATCCACACCGCGTCCACGCCGAGCCGGCCCAGGTGGTCCAGGCGGGCGGTCACGCCGGGCAGGTCGCCGACGCCGTCGCCGTTGCCGTCGGCGAAGGAGCGCGGGTAGACCTCGTAGCAGACCGCGTCCCGCCACCAGGGCGTGCCGGACTCCGGTTCCGGGGTGCTCACAGGGTCCTCCCGAAGGTCGGCGGGGCGGGAACGGGAACGGTGCGGCCGGTCTCCGCGGACCGCGTGGCCGCCTCCGCGACGGCGACCGCGGACCGGCCGGACGCGGCGTCCGCCACCGGGGTGCCGCCCTCGGTCGCGCAGCGCACCAGGTCGGCGAAGGCCGCGCGCACGCTCTCGGTGTACACATGCTGCTTGCGGGCCTCGCCGCCCAGGTCGACCACGCAGGTCACCCGGTGCGGCACGGAGCGCACCACGCCGCGGCCCCGGGCGGGTTCCGCGGAGCCCGCGTCGCGCTCGACGAAGACGGCGATCCGCTCCTCGCCGTGCGGCCGCAGGCCGGGGACGGCCAGCAGGTCGGCGGCGCGGCCGGGCAGTTGCTCCCAGCGGCGGGCGCCGTCCTCGTCCGTCCACGCGGTGATCGTGGCGTAGGTCGGGATCCAGCCGGTGACGCGCGCCTCGGCGAAGCCGTAGTCCAGGCGCATCAACTGGCGTTCGGCGCGGTGGGCGTGGGTGAAGGAGTGGGTGTGGGTGGCCACGGCGCCGCCGGGGTGCGTGGCGGTGGCGACCACGATGTCGACGGGGCCGTCACCGTCCCTGCGGACGGCCGTGCCCTGGACGGCGACGGGGTCGCTGCCCATGAGGGCGCGGGCGGCGTCGAAGAAGTGCACGCCGTGCTCGATGTGGATGCCGCCGCTGTGCGCGGGGTCCCAGAACCAGTGGCCCGGGTCCAGGGCCTCGTCGGCGGCGTCGTTCTCGAAGGCGAACCGCACCAGCGGGTCCAGCAGCCCTTCCTCGCGCAGCCGCTCCAGCATGCGCAGAACGGGGTTGTAGCGAAGGACGTGGTCGACGACGAGCACACCGGCCGAACGACCGGCCTCCGCCTCCACGCGCAGCGCGTCGTCGAGGGTGGTGGCCATCGGCTTCTCGCTGAAGACGTGCCGTCCCGCGCGCAGGGCGCCGACCGCGAGGTCGGCGTGCGTGGCGGGCGGGGTGGCCAGTGCCACCACGTCCACCCCGGGGAACGCCGCGAGCGCGTCCGCGTCGGGGCAGACGGCGGCTCCGTGCCGCCGCGCGAGGGCGGCGGCACGATCGCGGTCGGGGTCGGCGCACGCCACGATCCGTACGTCCGTAAGGCCGGCGATCGCGTCCAGCAGGTAGGCGCCGAAGGCGCCGCAGCCGGCCAGGCCGACACCGAGGGCGGTCACTGCACGCGGTCCAGACGGGCGACGCCGATGTGGGCGTCGGCCATGCCGTAGAACACGTAGCGGACGCCGTCGATCTCCTCGATGGCGGTCGGGAAGACCACGTTGGGCACCGTGCCGGAGCGCTCCTCCTCGGTCTCCGGCGCCATCAGCGGCTCGTCGGTGCGGGCCAGGATGCGCGCCGGGTCCTGCGGGTCGAGGATCATCGCGCCCGCGGCGTAGCTGACCTTCTGCTGCTGGGCGAACGGGTCGTCGATGCTGCCGGACACGCCGTGGTGGATGAGCAGCCAGCCCTCCTCGACACGGATCGGGGCCGGGCCGGCGCCGATCTTCAGCTCCTCCCAGGGGTGCTCGGAGAGCGCCACCAGGCGGTGGTCGCGGGGGCGGGCCAGGGCGCTGAGGTCCTTCTCGACCTCGGCGACGGGCACGTAGGAGATCCAGATGCCGGGGCGCTCGTCGGTCACACCTGCGGGCAGGTGCACGCCCTCGCCGGGCCGGAACCAGCCCAGGTCCCACATCGGGCGGTGCAGCATGGCGAAGCTGGGCTCGCCGTTCGGGCCCGGCACGGGCTCGGGGAAGTGCACGACGTCCTTGTTCGGGAACAGGTTGAGGTCGGTGTCGAGGTCGGCCTGGTAGGCGAACTGGATCGGGCCGAGCCGCTCCCAGGTGACCAGGTCCTTCGAGACGGCCAGCGCCGGCTTGGGGCCGAGCGGGCCGTAGGCGACGTAGGACATCACGTGCAGACCGAGGGCCTCGATCCAGGTGGTGCGGGGGTCCTCGACGCCCGCGTTGTTCTTGCCGCGCTCCCAGCCCGCGTCGGGGGCGAGCACGACGCCGCGGCGCTCGACGCCGGTGGGCACGCCGTCCTCGAGCACGACCTCGGCGAGGCCGACGCGGGAGATGTTGCCCTCCGCGACGAGGCGGGGCAGCAGGTGCAGGGTGCCGTCGGGGGTGCGGCCGGAGGCGGGGTTGAGCACGCCCTCGGCCTCGTCGGCCTCGCCGGGCAGCGGGGACATCACGACGCCGACGCGGGTGAGGCGGTAGGGGACGGAGGTGGAGCCGGTGGTGCCGGTGGTGCGGTCGTTCACAGGGGTTCAGCCCTTCGTGGCGGAATCGATGTCGGTGGAGGTGAAGCGGCTCTGGAAGACGAGGTAGAGGGCGACCGCGGGCGCGGCCAGCACGCAGGCGCCGGCCAGGATCGCGCCGAACGGGTTGGCGGCGGCGGAGGAGACGGTGCTGATGTAGTTGGCCAGCGACACCGCCAGCGGCTGCATGCTCTGCTCCTTGGTGACCAGGAACGGCCACAGGAACTCGTTCCACGGCCCGGTGAAGCTGAGCAGCACCACCGAGGCGATCGCCGGCTTGCACAGCGGGATCGCGATGCGGAGCAGGATCTGCAGTTCGCTCGCGCCGTCGATGCGGGCGGCCTCGAACATCGCCTGCGGCAGTTGCAGGAAGAACTGCCGGAAGATGAACACCGCGCTGGTGTTGATGGCGAACGGCAGGATCATGCCGAGGTAGGAGTCCGCCAGGCCGTAGTCCCGCACGATCAGCACGTACAGCGGGATCATCAGCAGCTGGAACGGGACGACCTGCACCAGCAGCACCATGGCGAAGGTGGTCCCCTTGCCCCGGAACTGCAGCCGGGCCAGGGCGTATCCCGCCAGCAGGCCGAAGACGGTGGTGCAGATGATGACGCCGCCGGTGAAGATCCCGGAGTTGATCAGGGAGCGGCCCAGCGAGATCGCCGAGTTGATCTCGGAGTAGTTGTGCAGGGACAGGTTCCCCGGGCGGGGGAACGCCCCGGCGGGGCTGCTGTCGGGCTCACGCTGGAGGGAGCCGATGAGCATGTAGTAGAAGGGGAAGAGGAAGGCGAACGCCCCGATGAGGAGCGCCAGGCGCGACAGGATGCGACGGGCGCGGGTGTGCGTGTGCGTGTGCGGCGTGTGGTGCGCCGGAGGGCGCACGAGCGCGGGGGCGTGGGCGTGGGCGTCGGCCATGTCAGTCCCTCTCCAGCACGCGGCGGTAGATCAGGGAGATGGCGGTGATCAGCACCACCAGGATCACGCCGATCGCCGCGGCCTCGTCCGGGTGGCCCTGCTGCAGACCGCGCTGGTACATCAGCAGGACGGGCGAGGTGGTGGCGCCGTCCGGGCCGCCGCCGCTGGTCAGCAGATACGGCTCGGTGAACAGGTTCGCGCCCGTGACCGTCGCCATGACCAGCACCAGCAGGGTCGCGGTGCGCACCGCCGGGACGGTGATGGACCAGAACATCCGCACCTTGCCCGCGCCGTCGAGCGCGGCCGACTCGTAGAGCTCGCCGGGCACGTTCTGCAGCGCCGACAGGTAGAGCACGATGAAGAAGCCCAGTTGCTTCCAGGCGACGAACACCGCGATCGTCGGCATCGCCAGGTGCGAGTTGACCAGCCACGACGGACTGGGGGCCAGCGGCCCGAGCGCCTGGTTCACCAGTCCGTTGGAGTTGAACAGGAACAGCCACACGCCGACGACCGCGACGCTGGCGGTGATGTACGGCACGTAGTAGGCGGTGCGGAAGAACGAGCGCATCCGCAGCTTGGAGTTGAGGGCGGTGGCGAGGACCAGCGACGCCCCCACCGTCAACGGCACGTTGATGACCAGGAAGATCGCGATGTTGAGGAAGGAGTGCCACACCGCCGGGTCGGTCAGGACGGTGGTGTAGTTGGCCAGCCCCACGAAGGGGCGGTCCACCTGGGCGCCCGGCGCGGCGAAGAAGTAGTCGTGGAAGGACATCCACACCGCGAAGCCGAGCGGGTACAGGAAGATCGCGGCCAGGTAGAGCACGTACGGGGAGACGAAGGCGACGCCGATCGGGTGCCGGCCGGCGAACCGCAGCCCGCCGGAGCGCGGCCCGCGGCCGGCCCGGGGGCGGGCCCCGGGCCGGAGCGGCCCGGGGCGGACGAGGTCATGCTGCGTGGAGGACATGGCGTCGGCTCACTGCTTCGCGAGGCCGTCGACCTTGCCCGCAGCCTCGTTCAGGGCGCTGCTCACATCGCCCTTCCCGAAGATGACGGACTTGGTGTACGCGTCGCGGAAGGTCTGCCAGATCTCGACGGAGTTCGGGACGTTCGGAGCCTCGACGGTGTGGTCCGCCTGCTCGGCGAAGGTCTTGTACTCGGGGTGCGAGCCGAAGTACGCGGGGTACGCGGCCGCGAGGCCCTGACGCATCGGCATCTGGCCGGTGGCCTCCAGCAGCTTGCCGTCCTGCTCCTTGCTGGTGGCGAACTTCAGGACGTCCCAGGCCGTGCCCTTGTTCTGGCAGGCGGTGAACATGCCGATCGACTTCTCGTCGCTGAAGGTGCCCTTGGCGGCCGTGCCGGTGGCGGTGGGGACCGGAACGGCGCCCCACTCGACCTTGTCGCCGTACACGGAGACCGCCCACGGGCCGACGATCGCCATGGCCGCCTTGCCGTCGGCGAAGGAGTCGCCGTTGTACTGCTCGTTGGGCGCCAGGTGGCCGGCGTACATGGTCTTCCAGAACTCGGCGGCCTTGACGCCGTCGGGCGAGTTGAACTGGGCCTTGCCGTCCTCGACGAGCTGCTTGCCGGTCTGGGCCGCGAACAGCGGGTAGAAGTCGAACCAGGACTGGTAGAACTCGGAGGTGGGCGCGGGCCAGATGGCGGCGTGCACACCGCCCTTGACCAGGGTGCGCGAGGTGTTCAGGAAGTCCTGGTAGGTGGCGAGCTTGGGGTGCTCGGGGTCCAGGCCGGCCTTCTTGAACAGCTGCTTGTTGTAGAAGATCATGACGGGGTTGCTCTTCCAGGGCATCTGGTAGTGCTTGCCGTCGGGCGAGGCGTACTGGGAGAGCCGCTCGCCGGTCCGCTCCTGGAGGTACTTCTCGCCGCCCGGGAAGTCGTCGAGGGCCACCAGGCCGCCCTGCTTCTGGAAGCCGGGAACCGCGGCGGGGGCGGTGTTCAGGATCAGGCACGGGGCGTTGCCCGCCGTGATGGCCGCGCCGATGACCTCCTCGGAGCTCTTGCCCGCCGGTATCTCCTGCGCCTTCACCTTCTCCTGGGGATGGGCGGCGTTCCAGTCGGCGACCATGCTCTTGCCCCAGGCGACTTCCTGGGCGTTGTTGGAGTACCAGACGGTGATCGGCCCGTGGGCGTCGTCACCGCCGGCGGAGCCGGAGCCGCCGCTGCCGCACGCGGCGAGCGGCACGGTCAGGGCCACGGCGGAGAGTACTCCGAGGAGGATCTTCTTCATTGCGGTGTGCTCCATCTTCTCAAATGCGGATGAAACGGCCGTTCCAGGGCGTCGTCCGGCCACGGGGACGGCCTTCCAAGAGAGCGAAAAAACGTCGGTGGGCGCGCGGGGCGCGGTCAGGGATGCGATCTCGCGCTGGGCGCGGGGCCCGTGGAGTCGCGCAGCATGAGCGCGGCGGGTTCCAGTTCCACGTACGGGGTCGCGCCGGTCTCGATCGTCTCGATCAGGGCGAGCGCGGCGGCACGGCCCCAACGGGCCGCGTCGGCACGGCCGGTGGTGAGCGAGGGGCGGGTCCAGGAGGCCAGCGGCACGTCGTCGAAGCCGACCACGGACAGGTCGTCGGGCAGCCGCAGGCCGGCCTCCTGCGCGACCGCCATGCCCGCGGTCGCCGACAGGTCGTTGGCGTACACGATGGCGGTGGGCCGGTCGGGGCGTGCGATCAGCGCTTGCGTCGCCAGCGCGCCGCCCTCGGCGGTGAAGCCGCCGGGCAGCACGGGGCACGGCGGCAGGCCCGCCTCGGCGACCGCGTCCAGGCAGGCCCGCAGACGCCGCTGGGCGTGCAGGTACTCCTCGGGGCCGGCGACGTAGGCGATGTGCCGGTGGCCGAACTGGACCAGGTGGCGTACGGCACCGGCGACCACGGGACGGTCGTCCAGGTTCACCGTGGCCAGGCCCTCGATGCCGCCGTCGGCGCCCACGGCCACGCCGGGCAGCCCGAGTTCCCGCAGCAGGGCCGGCCGGGGGTCGGCCACGCGGAGGTCGGTGAGGAACACCCCGTCCACGCGCTGGTCGTCCACCAGGCGGCGGTAGGTGTCCATTTCGCGCTCGGGCCGGCAGACGTGCAGCATCAGTCCGTCGCCGGACTCGGCTATGACCGACTCGATGCCCGCCATGAAGGCGGGGAAGAAGGGGTCGGTGCCGATCAGGTCCGGCTCGCGGGTCAGTACCAGTCCCACCGCGCGGGCCCGGCCCGTCGACAGGGCGCGGGCGCTGCGGCTCGGCGTCCAGCCCAGCTTCTCGACGGCCGCGCGGACCCGCTGCTGGGTCGCGGCCGCCACACCGGGCCGGTCGTTGAGGACGAACGAGACCGTGGCCCTGGACACGCCGGCCAGTGCGGCGACATCGGCGATGGTGGGGCGTCTGGCCATGGCGAACTCTCCGGGGACGGCTGCGGACGGGAGCCACCTCGGCACCGCGGGCTCCGTCGGGCGGCGCGCGTCGAGGCACGCCGTCCGGCGGCACCTTCGACGCCGGAAGCAGCACGTTCTGCCGCTCGCATAACAGTGCAATCACGGCGAAGCGCTTGCTTCACTTGGCGTTTGAACCGGTTTAAACGAGCGATGTCAGGAACCTTGACCGCGATGGCGCCCGGTGTCAAGAAAGTGTTTGGAAGCGCACGTCGGTACATGGTGTATAGGCTGAAATGTCCTAAATATTCTCTAGGACATCGACCACCCCGCGGCCCGACGGGCATGACGCAGCGTCACCAGCGCATCGGCGGTGCCCACCCGACGTCCGCATCAACCAGAACATGACTAAGCGGACAAAAAGGACGGGCGGCCCGCCCCCGCGAAGGGGTGCGGACCGCCCGCCGGACGATCAGTGTGTGGTGCGTCTCACCTGCGCAGCGCGCCGAGTGCCTTGCCGAGCAGTGCCGCGCGGTCCGCCGCCGAGGGGAGGTGCTCCAGGCCGAAGCCCAGCAGCACGGTGTCCTCCGTGGTGACCGCTCCGTACGTCTGGAACAGCGCACCCGTGCGCGCCCAGTCGTGGACGAGGACCGGACTGCCCGGGGGCGGCCCGGCGACGGTCCACGGGCCGAACGAGGTCTCGAAGCCCTCGGTCTCGGTGACCGCGCCGCCGACGACGAGCGAGGCCTCGTCGACCTGGAGGCCCTGGCCGCCGGAACCCGGGTCGGTGACGTAGCTGAGCGAGACCTCGACCGACTTGCCCGCGTAGGCGCTGAGGTCGAAGTTCACCTGCTGCCAGCCCGCGGAGGCGCCGGTGAAGCTGTTCCACTGGCCGGTGGTGCCGGTCGCGGTGCAGCCGTCGGTCCCCGGGGTCAGGTAGTGCTTCAGCCACGGGTGCTCGTCTATGTAGAAGCCGGCCTCGCACTCCGCGGGCACGTCGGTGCCGGTGGCACCGCCCGCCTCCGGGAGCGTGGTCCAGTCGTCCGCGCCGACGGTGTGGATCTCCAGCAGCGCGTTGTCGTAACCCGGCTCGGTGTTCCACAGCAGACGGGTACGGAACGTGGGCGCCTGGGACGCGGTCACCCCGGTCAGGTCGATGGTGCGGGTGAGCCGGTTGTACGCGTCGTCGGCGTGGACGGCTGCCGCCATGAACGAGCCCGCGTACGGCGCGTTCGGAGGAGCGGTCCCGTCGAACCGGCCCGCGCCCGCGCTCGTGAACTGCGGATAGTCCTCGGGCGCGAGGTTGTCCGAGGTGACGCGGTACGTGCCCGCCCGGTCCAGCGGATTGCCCGGCGCGGCGCCGAGGGAGCCGCTGAAGCCGCCCAGCACCCCGGATCCGGTGAAGGCGGTGGCCCCGGCCGTCGACGTGCGCGCGTAGGCGCCCAGGTAGTACTGGCTGAAGTCGTTGGACAGGTTGCCGCCGCCGAGGTCGACCGAGCCGCCGGCCTGCTCGCCCGCCTCGATCACCTTGCCGCGCTCATTGAGGAAAGCGCGCAGCTGCAGCTGGGTGGCATTGCGGGGCGCGGCCGCGCCCGTGTAGTGCACCACCGTGCGGAAGTGCCCGAGGACACCGAGCGCGTCGGGCACGCCCTGCGTGGCGACGTCCCAGACCGCCGCCTTCTGGCCGTTGGCCTTGAGGGCGTCGACGTAGACCTGGGTCTGCGTGGCCGCGGCGCCCTCCTCGGCGACGACCAGCACGTCCGCCTTGGGCCGGTCGGCCACGGTGTAGGTGAAGTGCGTGCTGGAGACCTGCTTGCCGCTCTTGGTCTCGCCGGTGTACCACACCTCGACCGTGTCGCCCGGGTCGCCGTCCCTCACCTTCGCGCGGTACTCGTCGAAGTAGAGGTTGTCCTCGCCGCCGTAGGTCTCGCCGCCGTTCCAGGAGTGCAGCGCCTCACCCTGGGTACGGCCGCCGTTGACGCGGTAGTTGAGCTCCTTGTCGCGCAGCGCCTCGCGCACGACGACCGAGACCTCCTGGTCGGAGCCGCGGGAGTACGACGTGGTGAAGGTCGCCGGGGTGAAGTCGGCGGCGTCCAGGCCCACCGAGGAGGACGGGGTGTCCGGGTGGGAAGCGGTCTCCGCGACGGAGAGCGCGAAGGGGATGTTCTTCTCGAACTCCTGCTGGATCAGCTTCTCGTCGTCCGGGAAGTTGAAGACGGACTGACAGTCCGCCGCCCGCCACTGGTCGTCCGGATCGCTGTTGGAAGCGGTCTGGCAGGTCGACATCTCGGGCGTGAACATCGCCATGTCGTTGACGTTGGCGGCGTGGCCGTCGGCCTCGCCGTTCGTCGTGTACAGCTCCGAGGACACCTGCGGGTGGTAGCCGGGGATCGCGGAGTTGTCCGGCGTTCCGGCGAGCGACCGGTACAGGACGTCGTCGGGAGTGTCGGTCGCCACCTGCCAGCCGACGCCGTACAGGAGCAGTTCGGCGGCGGAGTGGTAGTTGATGCCGTAGGTGAAGTCGACGTGCTTCTCGAAGGCGTCCAGCGCCCGCGTCTCGGGCTCGGAGGCCGGGCTCGCGCCGCGGTAGGTCTCGTTCGCCGGGCTCGGCGAGGAACCCTCGTCGTCGTAGCCCCACTTGTAGGCGAAGTTGCGGTTGAGGTCGACACCGTCGCCGGCGGATATCACGCCGTCGTTGTTGACGTCCCGCAGGTTCTTGCGCCACAGGCGCTTGCCCGGGTCCTGGAACGTGTAGTCGTAGCCGTCGGGGTTGGCCGAGACGACGAACCACAGCTCGGTGGAGTCGACGAGCTTCTTGATGCGCGTGTCGGTCACGTAGTGGTCCAGGTAGTAGTGCATCAGCCGGCGGGTCATCTCCGGCGTGATCCACTCACGCGCGTGCTGGTTGGACATGTACAGCACGGAGGGCTTCGAGCCGTCCTTCGACTTCTTCGCGTCCTTGGTGAGCTTGAGCGCCAGGATGTCCTGGCCGCGCACCGTCTTGCCGATGGAGACGACCTTGGTCAGACCGGGGTTCGCCTGGCCCGCGGCCAGGATCTCCTCCTTGATGCCGCCGGGGCCGCTGTACGGCCGGAACACGCCCTCGGCGGCGCTCTCCACGCGTGCCTCGGACTTGGCGGCGAGGGCGTGCTCGGTGAGGTGCACGCCCTTCCCCTCGAGCTGCGCGGCCTGCCGGTCGGTGAGGTAGACCTCGACCGTGGCGGTGCCGCTCGCGGGCGCCTGCTCGCTCAGTTCGTGGCCGTCCTGCCCCGCTTCGAGCAGCAACGGGATCTGGTTCTTGGTGACTTCCGCGCGGAACACCTTGACCTCGTCCGCGTCGCTGCCGGCCGGGATCGTGCCCCGGGCCTGGGCGACGGGCGCGACGGCCGCACTGCAGAGGATGAGAGCGCCGGCGATGACGGTCGTTAAGACTCTGGGTCTCACGACTCTCCTTCACATGGGTCTCGACAAGGACGCCAATACCATAAGAAGTTCACGCGCCAGTCAAGGGTGTCTCAAGGGGCACTGCCGTCGCCGCGACCCCGCCGGCACCGGCGTGCCACGTCCGCCGGAAGCACGACGAGCGGGGCCGTCCTCCCTGAGGAGGGCGGCCCCGCTCGTACGAACACGGCCTGCGAGCGGCAGGCGGATCAGCCGCGGACGATGTTCTCCGCCTGCGGGCCCTTCTGGCCCTGCGTCACCTCGAAGGTGACCTGCTCGCCTTCCTGGAGCTCGCGGTAGCCGTTACCGACGATGTTGGAGTAGTGGGCGAACACGTCCGGCCCCCCGTCCTGTGCGATGAAGCCGAAGCCCTTTTCGGCGTTGAACCACTTCACGACTCCAGATGCCACCGTGTCCATCCCTCATGTGCCGATGCGGTAGCGCACCCAGGTGCGCCGACGGGCCCCCGCGGCTGCGGGCCCCCGAGCCTGCCTACCCGAGGAAGCGGGCGTCTATCCCCCGACGGCGCCGCGCAATCGCACGGGCTGCGCTCCACCGGCCGGTTCAGGCGCGGGACTTGGCCAGATGGTCGAGGACGTCCACGGTGGTCGTCGTCTCGCCGAGGCGCGGGAAGACGCGCTCGACGCTTCCGCGGTGCGCCTCGGGGTCGGTGTCGGTCATGGCGTCGGTGACCAGGGTGACGTGGTAGCCGTGCTCGTGGGCCGCGCGGGCGGTGGACTCCACGCCGATGCTGGTGGAGACACCGGTGAGCACGATCTGCGTGACGCCGCGCCGGCGCAGCTGGAGATCGAGGTCGGTACCGTAGAACGCCGACCAGTTGCGCTTGGTCACCGTGATGTCCCCGGGGTGGCCGGCGAGTTCGTCGACAACGATGTCCCATCCGGCGGGCAGGGCGCCGGCGCCTCGCGGGGCGTCCGTGCGGCCGGGCGCCGCGTCGGAGCCGTCGGCGGCGAAGGTGACGCGGACCAGCACGACCGGCAGCTCCTGCTTCCGGAACGCGTCGGCGAGTTCGACGGTGCGGGACAGAACCTCGCCGGTGGTGTACGGGGCGCCCGTCGCGGCCATGATGCCGTGCTGCAGGTCGATGACGACCAGGGCGGTCTTCGGGTCGAGGGTGGTGAGGGGCATGGTGGGGTCAGCTGCCTTTCAGGGATGAGGGCTTGGGGTTGCCCGTGCGGTGGCCGGAGGGGTCCGCGGAGCCGGACGTACGACCCGGGCGTCGCAGCGAGCGGTCCGCCAGGGAGGCCAGCAGGAGCGCCGCGGCCACGGCGAGCAGCAGCAGGCCGAGTCCGTGGAGTCCCGCGGTGGTCGCGCCGTGCCGGTAGAACGTCGCCGCGGCGGCCGAGGCGAAGAGGGCGCCGAGGTACATGAAGGTGCGCAGGAGCCCGGCGGACGAGCCCATCCGGGCCGGGTCGGCCTGCGCGTAGAGCGCGTTCTGGTTCGCCAGGCCGAGCAGGCCCTGCGGTATGCCGACGACGACGCCGACGAGGACCAGGACCCACAGCGGGGTCACGGGTCCGAGCAGCAACAGGGCGGCACAGGCCGCGAGCTGGGACAGCGCACCCGCGACCAGCTTGCCGCGGATGACGGCACGCCGTCCGGTGGCCACCGTGACGGCGATGGCCGCCACCGACATGGGGAGCATCAGCAGCCCGGCCGTGGAGGCGCTGAGCGAGCGGCCCTCCTGGAGCCACTGGCTGTAGCCGTACAGGAAGGCGTACGACGTGGTCGCGGAGAGCAGCTGGCGCCCGTACGTCGCCAGGAGGGGGGCGTTGCCGCGCAGCACGCGCAGGTCGATGAAGGGCCTGCCGGTGCGCAGTTCGCGGCGGCCGAACGCCGCCGCGGCCATGGTGCCGGCCACCACCAGGTACCACTGCCCGGGACCGGGGTTCATCAGGAAGAACATGAAGGCGGTGAGCATCACCGTGAACAGCCCGATGCCCGGCAGGTCGACGTCCCGGTCCGGCGCGCGGCCGGACGCGGGCGCGGTCGCCGCGGGCAGGCGCAGCGCGCCGAGCACGAGGCACGCGGCCGCCAGCGGCACGTTCACCCCGAAGATCAGCTGCCAGCCGCCCGCGCCGATCAGCAGGCCGCCGAGCGTGGGCCCGATCACCGCGATCACCTGGTTGGAGATCGACAGCGCGGACAGGATCCCGGCGGGGCTCTTCATACCCGTGCGGTCGGACTCCGTCCGCAGCAGGTGCATCGACGCCGGGTACGCGGCGGAGGTGCCGAGTCCCAGCAGCACCCGCGAGACGATGAGTACTCCGAGGCTGGGGGCGAGCACGCCCAGGACCCCGGCGACGCCGACGAGTGCCGTGCCGGTCAGGTACAGCCTCCGGGGCCCGAACATGTCGACGAGCCGTCCCATGACCGGCTGCCCGACCGCCGTGGCCAGGTAGAGGCCGGAGACCAGCCACCCGGTCCGCGAGGGCGGCACGTCGAAGGCCCGGCCGATGGGGATCAGCGCGACCGCGAGCATGGAGGAGTTGACGGGGTTCAGCACCGATCCGAGGATCATCGGCGCGATCAGCCGGCGGTCGAAGCCGCCACGCTCACGGGTGCGTGGCGGCCGTGACCGCAGCGGGATCCGCAGAGCACGGCTCACGACTGCGCCACTTCGTCCAGCAGCGCCATCGCCGTGACCACGGCGCGCAGTTGCTCCGCGGTCCCGCGCTCCTGGAGCTCCCGCGCCAGCCAGGCCTGCCGGGCCCGCCGGTCGCCCTGGCGCCGCTCAAGGCCCAGCGGGGTCGGGCTCACCAGCAGGCGGCGTCCGTCGTCGGGATCGGGGCGCCGCTCCACGAGGCCGGCCTCTTCCAGGGCGTGGACGTACTTCGCCATGGACTGCGGCCGGACGTTCTCGACGGCGGCCAGGGCACTGGCCGAGGCGGGGCCGTGCTTGACCAGGTGCGCCAGCACGGAAGCCTCGCCGGGCGAGAGATCGCCCTCGCCGTCCAGCGTCTTGATCTTGCGGCGCAGCCGCCCGATCACGACCCAGACGTCCTCGGCCGCCTGAGTGGCGAGGTCGGAGACGCGGGGCTCGGCGGCATCGGACATGCCCCGACCGTATATCGACAGCCTGGACTGTGCAACTCTGGCTGTGCAGTTTCAGGTGTCGTTCGGAGTGTGATCCGGAGGCGGCCGCCACGGTCGTGGATCGCGGCCCCGAAGGGGTCTTCGAGACTCTGGAGTTCGGCACCTTCGACCCGGACGAGGCACTGATCGAGTGGGAGGGCGTCTTCACCGGGCGCAGCTTCGAGGATCTCGTCGCCGCCGGTGAACCCGAAGTCGTCGCCGGCCCCGACGACGGAGAAGGCGCCCTGCTGCTCGCGGTGTCCACGGCTCTCACGGACGCGCTCGCCGTCGCGGGGCCGGCCCGGATCACCGAGGCGAGCCGGTCCCGATCCTGGGTGATGTGGCCGGGCTCGCTCGCGGCACCGGCGGGCGGGCCACCGCCTGTACTGCCGGTCCGCCTGAGCGCGATTGCGTTCGAGGCGTCAGCTCTCACCACCGCTGCGGGCGAGCAGCGCTCGGGCGTTGCCGTGGAGCCATGCCGCCGTGACGTCGGAGGGGAGCCCGAGCGCGGTGAGTTCGTCGGCGAGGACCGCGACGGGGACCGGGTTGACCCAGGTGGACGTGCCGAACAGGACACGGTGGCGGGCCAGGGTGGTGGCGTGGTGCAGGAGCGGGGCCCAGCCGGAGCCCGGGGTGGGCATGCGGCGCGGGCGGTGGGAGGAGAACTCCAGGTGCACGCCCGGGTGGCGGGCGGCGGTGAGGAGCATGTCCTGGACGTCGGGCCAGCCGGCGTGGCCCGCGACGAGCAGCAGGTCCGGGTGACGGGAGGCGAGGGTCTCGACGGTCCGCCAGCTGCCGAGGCCGGTGGGGTACCGGGCGGCGAAGTGGTGGCCCGTGTGGAGCCACACCGGCAGGCGCAGCGCGGCGGCGGCGTCGAACACCGGGGCGTAGAGCGGATCCAGGGGGTCGGTGCCGTCCAGGAACGGGATGACGCAGAGCCCCCGCGCTCCCCCGGCGGCGGCCCGCTCCAGCTCTGTCAGTGCCGCTGCCGGGCCGCGCAGGCCGATGCCGGCCCAGACGTGGACGCGGTCGCGAACGGCGGCGGTGGTGTCGAGCAGCCATGCGTTGACGGTGCGCCCGTCCGGGCGCACCTCCTGCGAGCCCATGGCGAACTCGGCGACGACACCTTGCCGTTGCTGCGCCGCGAGGTGGGCGCCGAGGTCGAACGGCGGCCGGCCGGGCGGCAGCAGCACGTCCACCGCGTCCTGCCAGCGGCGTGCGAGCGCGTCGCGGTAGTCCTGGTGCGACGCGCCGAAGGAGCGGCAGAAGGAGCCGGAGAAGACGTCCAGGTACTCGGGGGCGTTGTGTGCCAGGCGGGCGAGGTACAGCCGCCATCCGATGTCGTCGTACACCAGCGAGCAGGCGTCCACGACGGGCGGCCGGCCGCCCCGGACGGCGTCGGCGGGGGGTGTTGCGGGCGTGTTCACGTCGCTCCGAGGGGTGGGGGCGGCCTGGCGTTCCGCCCGTCGGACGGGAGGGGTCAGGCGCCGGTGAAGCGGGGCCGCCGCTTCTCGGTGAAGGCGGCCAGGCCCTCGGCGGCGTCGGCGACGGTGGCGTGGGTCCGCAGGTGGTACGCGTCCTGCAGGCGCAGCCCGTACTCCACCGGCTGGCCCCAGCTGCGTTCGCGCAACTCCTTGAACAGGCCGACGGAGGCGGTGGGCAGGGCCGCGAACGACGCGGTGAGCACGGCGAGTTCGGCGTCGAGCTCGCCGGGCGCGCACAGCCGGTCGAACAGGCCCAGGCGCACGGCCTCCTCGCCCGCGACCATCCGTCCGGTCAGGTAGATCTCGGTGGCCCGGGCCGGTCCGGTGAGCCGGGACATCAGCACGATATTGCCGACGTGGCCGACCCCCGCCAGGCAACTGCCGATCGCCGCGTTGGAGTCCGCCAGCCGGTAGTCCGCCGCGCAGGCGATCTCGGCGCCCGCTCCCGCCGCGGCGCCGGTCAGCGCGACGACGACCGGCTTGGGCAGGTGGAGCATCGCCTCGCACACGCGCAGGTAGTGCGCGTCGGAGGTGAGCGGGTCGAAGGGGGCGTCGGCCCGGTCGCCGAGCCGCCAGCGCCGGACGCTGTCGACGTCGTCGCCGGCGCAGAAGGCCCCGCCGTTGCCGGTGAGGACCACGACACGCACGCTCGGGTCGTCGCCGGCGCACAGCAGCCCGAGCAGCAGGTGCCGGGAGAGACCCGCGGTCAGGCTGTTGCGACGGTGCGGCCGGTCCAGGGTGAGGGTGGCGACGCCACCGGACTGCCCGGCGCGCAGTGGGACGTCGCCGTCGCCGTCGACCCGGTCGGCGAAGGCGGCGAACGTCTGGGTGGCCGCGCCCGCCCATTCGCGTGCGGGCAGGGGGGTGTGCGGGCTCATGGGGTGGTCTCCCTGACCGGGTGGGCGAGGGTCGGCGCGGGGGTGCCGTTGATGTGGTCGGTCATGGCGTGCCGGGTGGCGGCCCGGCTCGCGGTGGGCTCGACGCGGATGACCGGTCCGACGCTGGCCCGTGCGGGGCGTTGCAGCAGCCAGTCCACGGTGTCGGCGATGTCGTCGGGGGTGAGGACGTCGTCGTCGGACACGCCGAGGTCGGCGGGGCGGGCGGCGAGCCGGGTGGCGACCCAGCCCGGGGCGATGGTGACCGCGCGGATGCCGTGGTCCCGGTTCTCCTCGTGGATGAGCTCGGTCAACCGGTTGAGGGCGTGCTTGCTGACGCCGTATCCGCCGGTGCCGGGGATGACCTCCGCACCCGCGCCCGAGCCGATGGTGACCACCCATCCGTAGCCGCGCTCGCGCATGCCGGGCAGCACGTGACGTGCGAGCAGGAACGGCACGGTGAGGTTCACCTGCAACTGCCGTTGCCAGTGCCGCTCCTCGCTCTCGTGGATGGGCGCCAGCCGGACGGTTCCCGCGCTGCACACGAGCAGGTCGACCGGGCCGAGGGCCCGCTCGGCCCCGGTCACGGCCCGTTCCGCGGCGCCGGGCTCGGCCAGGTCCATCGCCAGCGGCAGGGCGACGCCGCCCGCGGCGCGGACGCGGGCGGCGACCTCGTCCAGTTCCGCGGCGCGGCGCCCCACGAGTGCCACGGCGGTACCGCGCGCGGCGACCCGCTCGGCCACGGCCGCGCCGATCCCGGACGACGCGCCCGCGACGAGGGCGACCGCCGGGTACGTGGCGGTGCTCAACGGGTCGTTCACGCGGGCTCCTTGGGCGTGTGGCCGGGTCGCAGGGGGGCGATGTCGCCGAGTCCGAAGCCGCCGTCGACCCGCAGGACCGCGCCGGTGACCCGGGCGGCCGAGGGGTCGAGGAGATGGCCGCAGACCGCGGCGACCTCCTGCGGCAGGCCGACCCGTCCGGCCGGGATCCGGCTGATCCAGCCGCGCCGGTGGGCGGGACCGGCGGCGTCGCCCATCGGTGTCTCGATGATGCCCGGGGCGACGCAGTTGGCCCGGATGCCGTGGCGGGCCACCGACACCGCCAGGCAGCGCGTGTACTGGACCATCGCGGCCTTGCTGGCGCCGTAGTAGTCCAGACCCGCCACCGGGCTGAGCGTCGAGCTGACCGAGGCCACCGCGACCAGCGACCCGGGCACGCCGTCCTGGCGCCAACGGCTCGTCAGGTCCTCGGCGACGGCGATGTAGCTGTGCAGGTTGACCGCGAACGTGCGCCCGGCGGAGGCCGGGTCACCGCCGGGCGGGCTGAAGCCGAGGTGCCCGGCCGCGTACAGCAGTCCGGACACCCCGCCCGCGGCCTCCCAGGCGCGCTCCCCCAGCGTGGCGGCGTCGAGGGGATCGGCCAGGTCGCACCGCAGCGTCCAGGCCCGCCGGCCCAGCGCGGTGATCCGCGACGCCACGTCGTCCAGCGCCTCGGTGCGGCGCGCGGCCAGCACGAGGTCGGCGCCGCGTTCGGCAAGGTGCAGCGCGGCGGCGCGGCCGATGCCGCTGCTCGCGCCGGTGACGAGCACGCGGCGGCCGGCCGTGCCGGGTCCGGACACGGGCGTCGCCGGGGACGGCCGCGCCGGGGCGGGGGCCGCCGTTCCGTCGGCCAGCGCGGGGATCTGGCCGAGGCCCGCGCCGCCGTCGACGGGCACCGTCTCGCCGATCAGGTAGGAGCAGCCGGCGGACAGCAGGAAGCCCACGGTGCCGGCCACGTCGGCGGCGGTGGTGGCCCGGCGCTGCACGAGGTAGCGCAGCAGCCCGGCCTCGGCCGGGGCCGGCAGCGCGTGGCCGAGGGCCGGGGCGTAGCCGGTGCGGACGGTGTTGGCGGCGACGCCGTGCCGGGCCATGCCGGTGGCCAGGTGCTGCCACCAGGCCAGGTCGGCGGCGAGCCGGGCGTGCCGCTCGGGGTCGGTGCCGGTGTGGGTGCCGCTGCCGGCGTCGGTGACGAGCACCAGCCGCCCCCGGCCCGCGGTGGCCATCGCGTCGGCGGCGGCCAGCACGCGGGCCCGGTCGAGGCCGCGCGCGGCGTCCGCGCCATAGGCCTCCTCGCCGATCAGCAGCGCGCAGTAGGCACCGGGCGGGCCGGGGTGTTCGTACGGTGCCTCGGGCGCGTACCCGAGGGCGGCCAGGGCGCCGGACAGCGCGCCGGCCGCGGCGGGGCCGGCGCCGGAGGCGTCGAGGACGACACGGGCGCCGAACGGCGCACGCGGAGCGTCGTGCCCCGCGGCGGCCGTGGCGGGCAGTCCGGCCGTGCTGTGGACGTCGGTCATGGCAGGTCGCCGCCTTCGTGTTCCAGGAGCATGCTCGTCGCGTCGCCGCCGGCCCCGGAGGACAGCACGAGGGCGCTGTCGCCGGTGGTCGGCCGCCCGCCGGCGAGCACGGGGGTGCCCGGCAGGTGCCGGTAGGGGACGACGGTGTTGGCGCTGGGCGCGATCCGGCCGTGGTGCAGCATGAGCAGGCTGCCGAGCAGCTTCACCAGGCCACCGGTCCCGGCCACGTGCCCGAACACCGCTTCCTGGTTGGTCAGTACGAGCTCGCCGCGGTAGTCCGTCGCCTCCCGCGCCCAGGTCAGCGCCTGGCACAGGTGGTCCTCGACGAACCGGTTGCCGTCGGCGTAGTCGTTGACGAAGGCCACGTCGCCGGGCGTGCGGCCGGCCGAGGCGAGCACGGCGCGGATGTCGCGCACCACGTTGTCCGGGGGGCCGGTGGCCACCGTGGACGGGCCGTTGCTGCGGGAGCTGCGCAGGTGCGCCCGGTGCAGCAGTCCCGGTCGTGCGCCGGTGGCCGCGGGGTTCTCCAGGACGACGGCGACCGCGCCCTCGCCGGTGGCGTTGCCGGTCTGCGTCTCGTCGTGCGGCCGCACGTCGGAGGGGTCGTCGGACAGCGAGGAGGCGCGGTAGCCGCTGCGCCCGGTGTGGGCGGTCCCGGCGACGAAGACCGGGTCGACGGTCTGGTCGACCCCCACCACGACGGCTCTGTCGATGTCGCCGCAGCGGAACATCTGCTGGGTGACCTGGAGCGCCCGCAGCGCCACATTGCACGAGCCGGCCACGCTCAGCGTCTGGCAGGGCAGTTGGAGCGCGGAGGCCACCGTGCCGACGACGCTGGGCGGGGTGCCGGTCAGCCAGTAGTCCATGCCGATCGCGGGCATGCCCTTGGCCTGCGCGGTCGCGTAGTAGCGCTCGGACTCGGGGAACGCGAACTGCAATGACGCGGCGACGAGTGCCGTGCGGTCCGGGTCGAGGTCCGAGGCGGTGAGGCCGGCGTGGGCCAGCGCCTGGCGCACCGCGGCGGTGGCGAGCAGCCCGGCCCGGGAGGAGCGGCGCAGGGTCCGCTCCGGCAGCGGCAGCTCCGTCAGCGGGTTCCAGCCGTTCACGGTTCCGGCCAGCCGCAGCGGCAACTCGGGGTGCGCGTAGGGCGACAGGCAGCTGACGCCGTCGCGGATCAGGTCCCAGAAGGTGCCGAGGTCGGTGCAGGCGGTGCCGTACGGGCCGGGCAGGACCATCCCGGCACCGGCCAGCCGCAGCAGGGGCGGCGGCAGCGGTTCAGCAGACATCGGCACCGCCCAGCAGCAGGGCGCTGTTGACCCCGCCCACCTGGTAGTTGAAGCTGAGCGCCCGGGAGAAGCTCAGCGGCCGGGCAAGGGTGCCCGGCACCGGGTCGAAGGTGCACACCGGTGACGGGGTGCGGCAGTTGGCCGTCGGGCAGACCTGGCTCTCGCGCATCATCATCAGCGTCAGCGCCGCGCCCAGGTTCCCCAGCGGCGCGCCGCTGTGCCCGAAGCAGGCCTCCTGGGAGCTGAGCAGCACCTCGTGGGAGCGGTCGCCCCACAGCCGGCGCACCGCGTTGGCCTCGATGCGGGTGAACAACGGGTCGCCCTCGCCGCCTCCGTTGACGTACGGCACCTGGTCGAGCGAGGTGTGGTCGCCCAGGCTGCGGCGGGCCGCCTCGGCGAGCCCGATGCCCTCGGTGTCGATGGCGACGGCGCTGCCGAGGCCGCCGCGGGTGGTGGCCTGTCCGAGCAGCGCCCCGTGTGCCCGGGCGCCGCGGGCCGCGGCGTGCTCCCGGCTCTCCAGGACCAGGGTCACCGAGCCGTCGCCGTAGTTCATGCAGTCCCCGGCCGCGTCGTAGGGGCGCATCGGGCGGTCGTGGCGGGGGTCGGCCGGCGGATCGCTGTTGTGCCGTACGGTGACCCCCTCGCGCTCGACGACCTCGCGCAACCGGTGCCCGTGCAGGACCCGTTCGGTGTCGAAGCGGTCGACCCCGGTGACCACGACCAGGTCGGCCGAGCCGTCGGCGATCATCATGCGGGCCAGGCCGAGCAGCACCGACGAGGAGGCGCAGCCGCAGCTGACCGTGAAGGACGCCCCGGTGCTGGCGAGCAGCGCGGCCTGCACCGGCCCGACGTCGCTGGAGGTGCCGGCCACGACCAGGCGGACGAAGAGCGACTTGGCGTCGGCCGGACCGATCGTCGCGGGGTCCGCGTCGTGCCAGGCGCGGTAGCTGTCGTAGTTGCTGTCGACACCGGCCCGGGCGGTCAGCACGGCGGCGTGCCGCAGGTCCCCCGCGCGGTGGTCGAGTCCGGCGTCCGCGCAGGCCTCGGCGAGCGAGACCAGCCCGTACAGGTGGACATCGGCGTAGCTGCGCAGGTAGCGGGTGGGCATCTCCGGCAGGAGTTCGGTGAACGCCTCCCGGGCGCCGCGGACGACGCCGTGGTGGAAGCCGTCTCGTTCCACGTGGCTGGTGCCCGTGGACGCGGTCTCCCAGACCTGCTTGCCGGTGCGCACCGGCTCCTCCCCCGCGCCGGGCAGGCAGAAGCCCCAGCCGGTGACGAGGGTGTCGCGCGGGCCCGGCGCGAAGGGCCGGGCGGGCGGGCCGGACAGGCGTCCGGCCTCCGTCGTGCGGTACGTGTCGTTCACAGCGCGCCCGCGTCCACGTTGACCGCCTGCCCGGTCATGCCGCCGGACAGGTCGGAGAGCATGAACAGCACCTGGGTGGCGACCTCCTCGGGGCGGACCAGGCGGCGCAGGATGGTGCTGCCGACGGCGCGCCGCAGGTACCGCTCCCAGGTCAGGTCGGGCGGTCCGTGGTGCTTGGCGACGGCGGCCATGAAGGCGTCGCCGTAGCGGTCGCCGTCGGTGGCGGCCGGGCTGTCGGTGAGGCCCGGGCACACCGCGTTGACGCGGATCCCGAAGGCGCCGAGCTCGGCGGCGAGCGCCTGCGTCATCCCGTTCAGGCCGAACTTCGCCGCGCAGTAGGAGGTGTTGGCGGGCAGTCCGCGCTTGCCCGCGACGGACGAGACCATGACGACGCCGCCCCTGCGGCGCTCCATCATCCCCGGCACGACCGCGCGGGCGACGCGGAAGGCGCCCACGAGGTTGCTGTCGAGGGTGGCCGTCCACTGCGCCTCGTCCTGGTCGCACAGGAACGCCTGGTTGCGGGCCTCGCCCGCGCAGTGCACCAACTGGTCGATCGGGCCGAGGGCTTCCTCCGCCGCCCGGACCGCGGACCGTACGCCCTCGGCGTCGGTGAGATCGGCGGGCACGGCCACGGCCCGGCCGCCGGCGGCCTCGATGTCCTCCGCCAGCAGGCGCAGTTGCTTCTCGCTGCGGGCCAGGAGCGCGACCTGGGAGCCGTGGGCGGCGAGCGCCGCCGCCAGGACGGCGCCGATGCCGCTGCTGGCGCCGGTCACCAGGGTCGTCCGGCCCGCCAGCAGGGTGGGTGCGAAGCCGCTGATCATGCTGTGTCCTCCACCGTCGTCGGGTGCGTCGTGGGCGTGGCTGCGGGCTGCCGGGCGGCGGTCGCGGGGGGCGGGACCCGGGCGGGCAGTCCGCCGCCGTCGACCTCCAGCACCGTGCCGGTGAGCGAGGGGTTGTCCGCGGCGAAGACGACGGCGTCTGCCACGTCCTGCTCGTCGCACCAGCGGCCCAGCGGCACGTGGCGGAGCAGGTCGTCCATGTACGCGGCGTGCCGGGGGCTGGCCGCGGTGCGGCGGCGCAGCGCCTCGCCGTCGAGCACGCCCGGTGCCACGGCGACCACGCGGATGCCGTACTCCCCCAGTTCGACGGCCCAGGTCCTGGTCAGGGACTCCACGCCCGCCTTGGCCGCGCAGTACGCCGACTGCCCGTAGGCGCCGTGCCGGACGGTCGAGGAGATGTTGACCACGACGCCCTGCGTCCCGGCGGCCAGCATCGCCTGGGCCGCGTGGCGGCCGACGAGGAAGGTGCCGGTCAGCAGCAGCCGCACCGTGTCCTCGAAGTCGGCCAGCGGGTGCGGTGACAGCAGGGGCGTACCGTCCCCGCCGTCCCGGACGCTGACCAGCCGGCGGGAGAAGTTGTGTCCCGCGTTGTTGACGCACAGGGCGAGCGGCGGCGCGTCCTCGGCGAGCCGGGCGAACAGGGCGGCCACCGACGCCTCGTCGGTGACGTCGGCGGGTACGGCGTGCAGGGTCAGGCCGTCCCGCGCGGCCTGCTTCACGCACAACTCCAGGCTGTCCCGGTCGCGTCCGCAGATCACGGTGTGCCGGCCCTCGGCCGCCAGGCGGCGGGCGACGGCGGCACCGAGTCCGCGGCTGCCGCCGGTCACCAGGGCGGTACCGCGGGCGCCTCGGCCGATGCGGTTCGTGTCAGACACGGAAGAGCAGACCTCCGTAGTACCAGCCCGAGCCGACGGCCGGGGTGTAGCACAGGTCGCCCGGGCGCAGCCGCCCGTCGCGGGACATCTCCGACAGCACGATCGGCACCGAGGCGCTGCCGGTGTTGGCGCGCGTCTCGTAGTTGGTGACGAACCGCTCCTCGGGTATGCCGAGCCGCTCGCGGACCGCGGTGTGCAGCTGGCCGGTGCCCGGGTGCGGGACCACCCAGTCGATCTCGTCCATCGTGATGCCCGACCGTGCCAGCACGCGCTCCGCGAGGTCGGCGTGCGAGTCGGCGGCGACCTTGATCAGATCGGCCTGGCTCTTGATCCATCCGTTCGGCGGGTAGACCGTGACCGTCTCCCGGGCCGATCCGTCACTGATCACCATCGAGTCCCACAGGCCTCCGTCGCCGCCGGCGGCGGTGTCCCGCGTCAGTACGGCGGCGCCGGCCGCGTCACCCACGATGAGCTCGCCCTTGCTGCCCGGGCGCACCCGGCGCGAGAAGCGCTCGCTGGACATCACCACGGCGGTGCGCCAGTGCGGATGCGTGGCGAGCATCGCCGACGCGGTCTGCACCCCGTGGACGAAGCCGACGCAGGCCGCGCACACGTCGAAGGCCAGGGCGCGCCGGGCACCGAGCAGCCGCGCCGCCTCCGGGCCCCACTCGGGCACGAACTGCCGGTCGGTCCAGTTGCTGAAGACCAGCAGGTCGACCTCGCCGGCATCCTTGCCGGCCTGTTCCAGAGCGTCCTGGGCGGCCCGCACCCCCATGTACGGCGGCGTCTCCTCGTCGTCGGCGACGTGCCGGCCGCGCACGTCGAGGCGGCCGATGACGGCCGCGTCCACCGCGTTGCCGCCGCCCCCGTCCGCGTCGTCCATCGCGTTCTCCACGCGGTGGCGCGGGTAGTAGTGCCCGTACCCGGCCAGGCGCAGGCCGCTGCCGCGCCACAGGGGGATCTCGTCGTCCATGCCTCGTCCTTCGGGGGGATCGGATGTCTCAGCCGGTCACGCCTGACCGAGCGCTCACGGGTGGCGCAGCAGCATGGCGCCCCAGCTGTAGCCGCGGCCGATGCCGATGGTGACGATCAGGTCGCCCGAGCGGATCTTCCCGGCGCGGACGTTCTCGGAGAGGCAGCTCGGGATGGACACACTGGAGGTGTTGCCCCGGTGCTGGATGTTGGTGAGCACCTTCTCGCGCGGGATGTCCAGCGTGGCGCACACCTGGTTGATCATGTTCAGGTTGCCCTGGTGGGGCACGAACCAGTCCACGTCGGCGACCGTGAGACCGTTGCGCTCCAGGATCTCCCGGCCGACCTGCGACAGCAGTTGCGGCCCGACCTCGCCGACCTGACGGCCGCGCATGACCATCTTGTCGTTGTCGTCGATGTCGAACGCGTCGAAGTACGAGCCGTCCGCGTGCAGCGCGACGTCCAGCAGACCCGGCGCCTGGGTGTCGGCGGACCAGACGGCGGCCGCGGAGCCCGCGCCGAACAGCACCGAGTAGCGGTAGTCGAAGTTGAGGATCGGGCGCGGGTTCTCGGCGCAGACCACCAGGGCGTTGCGCATGCCGAGCGCGGGCAGCATCGAGGCGGCCACGGCGGTGCCGTACATGAAGCCGGCGCAGGCGACGGAGGTCACGTCGAAGCAGGTGGCGTGCCGCAGGCCGGCCTGGCGCTGCAACGGCAGCGAGATGTCCATGTAGTTGTTGGTCGCGCTGGACGGGTTGGTCCGCGGCCGGGTGGTGGAGGTGGTGCCGATGACCAGGTCGATGTCGTCGGGTTCCAGACCGGCGTCGGCCAGCGCGGCGTCGACGGCCAGCGCGGCCATCTCGACCGCGCGCTCCTTCTCGTCGCCCGGCCAGTGGCGGCTGACCACCCCGGTGTTCTCGCGGATCCACGCGTCGTCGATGCCGAGGGCGTCGATCCGCTCGAAGTGCTCGTTGGTGATGGGCTCGCCGGGGAAGTAGTGACCGATGCCGGCCAGCCGGACGGGCGCGATGGCCGTCGGCGGCAGCGGACGGCGGAGTACGGAGTCGTGCTCGATGGCGGTCATCGGTAGTGGCCTTCCGGGTCCATGCTGCGCAGCAGCGTGAGTTCTTCGGTGGTGACGGCCTTCTCGTCCACGAGGCGGTCGCCGACGCCGCCGGCGGCCGTGGGGTCCTCGGGTCCGGGGAAGGACCAGCCGGTCAGTTCGAGGACCGCGCGGGCGGGTGTGTCCGGCGGCTCCGCGGCCCCGCGGCCGGGCACCGGCGGCAGCCAGGTGGTCAGCCGGAAGGGGGTGCCGGGGCCGGGCCGGCTGAAGCGGCCGAACTGGCTGACCACGTCGCGCACCCGCTCGCCGGGACTGGTGAGGTGGGCGAGCCGGGGTACGTACCGTCGCGGTGAGGCGGCCGCGACGACGACGCAGTCCACCGTCGAGGCGATGTCGTTGGCGCCGCCGGAGCCGGTGATCCACCGGCCGTCCGGCAGCAGGGTGGTGTTGATGTTGCCGTCGGCGTCGAGTTCGGCGGCCGACAGTACGCCCAGGCAGCGGGGGTTGGCGGCGACGGCGGCGCCCAGGGTCTCGGCCACCCCGGCGAGCATCCGGGACCGTTCGGCGTGCCGCTGGCTGAAGAGGAAGACGTCGCCCGGCTCGGGGGCCATCTGCTGCAGGCCGAGTTCGGCGACCGCGTCGACGGTGATGCCCCGGTCGGCGAGCAGGCGGACGGCCAGCCATGCCGCCATGTGCGAGGTGCCGATCCCGGCGAGCAGCGTGTCGTAGCCGCGCTCCTCGACCAGGTCGGCGACCGCGCGGGCGGCGAGCACGATCAACTGCTCCTGCTCGGTGGGAGGTGTGGCGGCCTCCGGCGCCGTGGCGCGCCCCTCCGCTGCCGGCGTCGTCGCCGCGGTGGGCGGGTACGCGAGGGAGCCGCGGCGGCCGGCGCCGAGCCGTTCCAGGTACTCCTCGTGGCCGCTGACGCCGCCCACCCAGGTGTCGTACCAGTCGGCCGCCGTGGCGGGGGCCTTGCAGGCGTTCACGATGTCGGTCAGGAAGGCGTAGTCGTCCAGGTAGCCGCTCACGCCCGCCAGGCCGCCGGTGCGCAGGGACTGCGGGTGTGCGCCGAGCGGTGCCTCGCACAGACCGAGCACCCGGCGGGCCGGGATCACCACCCGGTCCGGCATAGCGGCCACCACCTCGTCGTCCACGATCGCCTCGACCGAGGCCAGGACGCCCTCGGTCGCGGCGTACGCGGCCCAGGCGCCCTCTCCCAGCGGAGGAACGGCGACAACGTTGCCGTGCCGGTCGGCGCAGACCCCGTGGAAGAGGGTGAGGTCCGGCCGCAGCGGGCTCAGCAGGGTCACCGTGCGGTCCGGGTCCTCCGGGTGGGCCACCACGTGCAGGACGCCCTCCTTGCCGTGCCGCAGGTCGGTCTGCGCCAGTTGCGAACCGGTCGTGGCGAACGGCTGCCCGAGCGCGGCGGCCATCAGGCGCTGCGTGTAGCCGAGCAGCGACCACAGCTCGATCTCGAAGGGCTCGCCCGCGGCCAGGTCCCGGTAGAGCCGGTTGGGCCGGGGCGACGGATACGTGTCGCCGACGAAGCCGGTGATCACCTTGCGTACCGCGCCGGACAGCGCGAGCGCGTGCGCGTTGGAGTGCACGGCGGTGGTGCTCACGGTGAGGCTGCCGCTGCCCGCGAAGACCCGGCAGACCGCGTTCAGCAGGGCGTTGGGCCGGGACATGGTCGCGGCGGCGTGCACGTGCGCGCCCTCCCGGACGAAGCGCCGCACCAGGTCGTCGGGGTCGGCCGCCAGGTACGGCCCGGCCGCGGTCACACCCGCTCCAGGGCGATCACGGACGTCTGGCTGCCGAAGGCGAACGACAGGGACACCGCGAGGTCGAACTCGGCGTCCCGCGGGCCCTCGGCGACATGGTCGTACGCGCACTCGGGGTCAGGCGTCGTGTGGTTCGCGGTGCGCGCCAGCCGCTGGTGACGGAGCATCAGCGATGTCGCCGCGACGTTGATGATCCCCGCCATGCCGAAGGTGTGGCCGTAGACGGGCTTGTTGGACCCGTGCGGCGGCAGGTCCTCGTCGGCGTGCCGGGGCAGCAGCCGGCGCAGCGCCCGGCTCTCGGCGATGTCGTTGTAGCGGGTGGCGGTGCCGTGGCCGCAGACGTAGCCCAGTTCCTCGGGCTTGCGCCCGACCTCGTCGAGCAGCCCGGAGACGACCGACGCCGTGACGTCGCCGACCAGGTCCATGCTCGTCGCGTGGTGCGCCTCGTTCAGCGCGCGGTGGCCGAGGACGCGGGCGTAGATCCGGGCCCCGCGCTCGCGGGCCGAGGACTCCCGCTCCAGGCAGAGCGTCATCGCGCCCTCGCCCAGGGCGAAACCGCGCCGGTCGCGGTCGTACGGCCGAACGGCGGTGGCCGGGTCCTCGCTCTCCGGCGAGAGCACGCCGTCGCCCAGCGCCCGGTAGCAGCGGGCGACCTCAGGGACGATGGGGAACTCGTGGCCGCCGGCCAGCACCACGTCGGCGGCGCCGGAGCGCAGTTCGCGCAGGGCGAGGCCGATCGCGTGGTGGCCGCCCACGCAGGCGCTGCTGATCGTGGTGACCAGGCCGCGCGCCCCGACGTCGATGGCCGCCAGCGTGGCCGGGCAGCCGGCCAGCCCGCGGAACATGCCGGTGCCCTTGCCCTGGTACGGGTCCGTGCCGGGCTCGGCGTGCATCGCCTCGCGCCACCAGGAGAGGGGGCCGCGGGAGGACGACTGGACGATGCTCAGCCGCTCGGGGGCGACCTCGCCGCGCGCCAGCCCGGCGTCGTCCAGCGCGTCGCGGACGGCGGCCATCGTCGCGAGGATCTCGCGGTTGTACTTGGCGGCGTGCGCCTCGGGCAGCCCCGGCAGCCGCGTCAGGTGGTCGAACGGCCCCAGCTGCGCGGCGGCGTGGACGGGCAGGCCCGCGGCGGCGAACTCGGGCCGGTCCAGCCCGGTCACCTGGGAGGTACCGGTCTCGATGTGGCTCCAGAAGACCTCGGCGTCCGGCGTACCGGGCAGCGCACACCCGATGCCGGTCAGTACGACGGAGTCGGAAGGGTCGGGGACGGAAGCTGTCCTGCTGTCCATGCGACGAAGCTATGGCCGGCCCCGACGGCGGCGGAATTGCCGCCGGGTACTCTCAGGTCCCCCTCACCCATGACCCCGGGTACCCATCGGGCGAAGCCCGCCACCCGGGGGGCACCGGGCCGCCACCTCCGTGTCACGGCGAGTCCGCGCGCCCCTCCGGGGGCATCAGCGGTGCACGCGCATGCCGTCCGCGGGACACGGCGGGACCGCGGACGCGGCGACGCCTCATGCGCCGGCTTGCTGGGGGCGGCGCCGACCGGGGGTCCGGATGCGGGTCACGCCCTCGTCCCGTCCCCGCCGCGACGGCGCCCGCCCCGGACGGACACGCTCGGCACCTGCGCGAGCACGGGGCGAGGAGCCCAGCCGTCGGCCTCGGGCCGGACGCCCCCTGCCGCCCAGCAGTGGCGGCCCTCCGTCGCCGGCGCGGACGCACGGTTCACGTGCCCCCACTCCCGCTGCAACCGAACGCCCGACGGCCGACGGCACGGCACCCGCGGTGCCCTCCCCACCGCGACGGCACCGCACCCGCACGGACGGCTGCAGCACCCGCACAGGCACAGGGCCAGAGGGCCGGCCGCCCGCCACCGGTTGCCGATGCCCCCGTCGCGAACGCGACCGCGCAGTCCGACCACCGGAATTCCGTGGCGGCGCACACCCGCAGCCCGGCGTCCACGAAGGAACGGGTGAGGCGGTCAGCGCACGGCCGCCCGCTGTGCGGGCCAGGGCCCGGAGAGCGGTCCCTGGCGCAGCGGCGCCGCCATCCGGTCGGACGGGCGCGGCGCCCGCGCAGGCCCGGGGCAACGGGGCACCCGCCGGCCGCCGGCTGGGCGACCGCCGCCGCACCCTCCGTGGCGGGCCCGGTCGCCGGCGCGGCCCGCACGGTCCGGTCATCGGCATCCCGCGGCAGCGCACGCCCGCCGCCCGGCGGCACGACGCCGAGGGGATCCGATGAGCCGGGTCAGTCGTCGGCCGCCGGCTGGGCGATCGCCGCCGCCCACCAGTGGCCGTCCTCGGTCGCGAGCGCGGACGTACGGTCCAGGTGTCCGGAGTCACGGAGCAGGCGCACGCCCGCGGTCAGGAGGTCCGCGCGCTGGCCCGCGATGCGGGTGGCCAGGTCACGTCCGGCCGCCACCGCGGTGCCGTCGGGGACGACGAACTCCACGGCCCCGAGCCGGCCCAGTTCGGCGCCGGTGACCCGCAGGCCGGGCACCAGGAGGAGGCGCGCCGCCGTGCCGCGTCCGGCCCTGCGGATCAGCGAGTGCACCGCGCCGCCGCCGGGCACCGCGCCGACCTCGAGTTCCGGCAGGCCGAACTGCGCGCCTTCGCCGGTCACCACGAGATCGCACGCGAGCGCGAACTCCAGGCCACCGCCCAGGGCGTAGCCCTCCACGGCGGCGATCAACGGGAACGGCGCCTGGTGCAATGACTGGAGCACCGAGCGGAAGTGGCGGCGCCGCACCGCCCGCCGTGACAGGTCACGCCAGTCCGGCTCCCGCGTGTCGGCGCCGCTGGAGAACGTGCCGGCCGCGCCGGTCAGCAGCAGCGCGCGCGGCGCACGATCCGCCGGGGCAGCGGCGAAGCCGCCCAGGACGTTCGCCAGTTCGGCCAGCAGCCCCGTCGACAGCGCGTTGCGCACCCGGGGCCGGTTGAACGTGACGGTGACGACCGCGCCGTCGTCCTCGATCAGCAGTTCCGCGGCTTCCGACATGTCCCCCGTCACCCTGCCTCGATCAACTGGAACAGTTCCTTGCGCCCCGAGACGCCCACCTTGCGGAAGACCCGGCTGGCGTAGTTCTTCACCGTCTGGCGGGTGAGGACGAGTTCGTCGGCGATCTCCTCGTTGGAGCGCCTGCGCAGCAGCAGCGCGAGCACCTGCTCCTCCCGGCCGCTCAGCTGCCACCTCGATCGCGGCGCGTCCCCGCCGGGCCCGGACCGCTCGGGGCCGGGCCGGTCCTCGTCCCCCAGGTACCAGAAGGTGCCGCCGCCGAAGACGTCGTGGAGCGCCTTGACGATGACCTCCGGCGGGCACGACTCGTGCACAAAGCCGGCGACCCCGCTGCGGATGCACTCCACGACGAGGCGTGGCGTGTTGTCCCGGCTGTAGAGCACCACCCGGGTCCCGCTCCGGCGCATCAGGGTGTCCCGCCACCTGGGCCACTGCTCGTGCTCCACCAGCATCACGTCGGGACGGCCCGGAGGGAGGTCGTGCGCGGTCCGGAAGGCCGGTAAATCCCCGAGCACGGTGATGCCCGCGTCGTCTTGGAAGAGGTCCAGGAGCGCTTTCCTGATCAGAGGAGAAGAATGCAGGACGAACAGGGTCAGTCCAACCGCTTGCGCCATACCAGGGTCCCCACCCTCCGGTGCTGCCGGACCACATCCGGCTCGTTGTCACTGGCTACGTCCTCGATCCGGCGTACACCGTGGCCACGCGTGCGGGAGCGACGCCTCTCCTCCGTTCCAGGGCAGCCCGGGGCACGCCCGCCGTGCACGGGGACCCGTCCCGTCACGGCCGGCGAAACGCGCTCTCGGGAATCCTCGCCACGCAGGGCGAAAACCCCCGGCACAACAGCCACGTTGCTGCCGGTATTCATCTTCCCGGAGGACCCGGCGACGGCCCGGAGCGCCCGCGTTAAGCTTCGATGACCTTTCCCACCCGACGGCTCGGTAACTATTAACCGGAGCCGATCGTGTGGTCGGGAACACGCCCGCCGGACGCGCTCGAAGCGCCGGGACCTGGCCACATCACCCCGCCTCTGCTGTATACGGTCGCGACTTCCGCATCCCTCGGCGGGAGTTCACGGCCAGCAATCACTGGCACGAATACCCGCCGGCCGGGATCCGGAGCCGCGCCGCGGAATGGCCGGAATACGGCATGTCCGCGATATCGAATACCGCTGGGCGGCACGGGTACAACGTTGGAAAACCCGCGAACACCCACGGCATTCGGCTGAATTGATGCCGTAGTCGCCGGAACCAGACATGCGCGGCCACGGGAGCCGGCGCAACAACCCCCGTACATCCGCGGACGACACCGGCAAGCACCATGTCATGTGATGTCACCTTTTCCGTACCGCCGCACACCGATCCCGCCGCACCATGCCCGGCCATGGGGCCGCCCCGCCCCGGGGAGTCGGGCCGTACACCAACGACCACCGCCGAAGCAGGACGCGTCACAGGATGTTCACATCCCGCATCCCCGATGATCACCCAGGGCGGGGCGCCACGACACCGAGGGCACATCGACTGAGGCCTGACCCTGACCATCAGCACGGAAAGAAGTCAGCCAGTGCCCCTCCCTCTTGACTCCGTCGTCGCGCGGCCGCGTGCCGCGGCCCGGCGCGGTGCCGTCGTCCTGGCCTTGGCCACGGCGCTCAGCATCGGCGCCGGGATGATGACGACCGCCCAGGCGCTCACCCCCGAGCACCTGATGTCGGCGTCCGTCGACGCGCCGAAGCCCGCCGGTTCCGTTCAGGGACTGATCCCGAGCACCCCTGGCCAGTCCATCGTCACGCGCGAGGACCGCACGCCGATCGCGCCCGGGCTGAACCTCACCCGTTTCGACCGCTTCGAGGCGGACGGATGGGTGCGCGGGCAGGTGCTCGTCGCGGACCTCGCCGACGACCGGGTCAAGGTGGACTACATCTCCTCGGGCACCGTCACGGGCAAGGCCCCGGTGACCGAGCAGGCCAAGCACACGGGCGCGGTTGCCGCGATCAACGGCGACTACTTCGACATGAACGACACCGAGGCCCCGGTCGGCGGCGCCGTCTCGCGGGACGGCGGCCTGATCAACTCGCCGACCGAGGGCCGCAGCCAGACGGTCGCCATCGGCGCCGACGGTCTCGGCCGGCTCGCCCAGGTGTTCCTGGAGGGCGAGGTCACGGTCGGCGGTACCCAGCACCTGAAGCTGGCCAGCGTCAACTCCCCGGTCCTGGTGGCCGGCGGCATCGGTCTGTTCACCGACCAGTGGGGCCCGTCCCCGCGCACCAAGCCCGTGAGCGGCGCGAGCCGGGTCGCCGAGGTCTGGCTGCGCGACGGCAAGGTCACCGAGGTGCACACCTCCGTCAGCAGTGGCCCCATACCGGCCGGCACCAGCGTGCTGCTCGGCCGTGAGGCGGGCGCCGACGCGCTGGCCGGCCTCGTGCCCGGTGACTCCGTGAACGTCGCCTACCACCCGCGCGCCGACTTCGGCGACGTGGCGGTCGCCGTCGGCGGCGGCCAGGTCCTGGTCGCGGACGGCGCGGTGAAGCACTACACCGACGGCGACACCGTCACCGCCACCTCGCGCACCAGCGTGGGCTTCTCCGCCGACGGCCGCACCATGTACCTGGTCGCGATCGACGGCAAGCAGACCAACAGCCGCGGCATGGACCTCAACGAGCTCGGCGCCTTCATGAAGGGCCTCGGTGCCGTCAACGCCCTCAACATGGACGGCGGCGGCTCCACCACCATGGCCGCCCGGCTGCCCGGCGAGAGCGTGACGGGCCTGATCAACAGCCCCTCGGACGGCTCGGAGCGCCAGGTCGCCAACGGCCTCGGCCTGTTCGCCGCCCCCGGTTCCGGTGAGGCCCGCGGCTTCCGCGTCCTGCCCGCCATGACGGCGGACGGTTCCGACAAGGTCTTCCCCGACCTGCACCGCACCCTCAAGGCCCTGGCGCACGACGAGACGTACGCGCCCGCGGCCACGCCGCGCGTGCACTGGCGGGACGACTCCCTCGCCGCGGTCAAGGGCGGCGACGACAACATCGCCGTCGTCACCGGCAAGCACTCCGGCACCAGCGAGATCGAGGCCACCGCCAGCCACGGCGTGAGCGGCACGACGAAGCTGACCGTGCTCGCGCCCGCCGTGCGGATCACCCCGAGCAGCAGCCTCGTGGCGCTCGACGGTCTGGACGACTCGTCCCGCCTGACGATCACCGGCTACGACGCCCTGGGCGACTCCGCCCCGATCGAGGCCTCCGACATCAAGGTCACCGGCGGCGACGGCGTGGTCTCGCTGACGCCCGCGAGCGACGCGACCTTCACCGTGCGCGGCCTGGCCGACGGCGCCTCCACCACCCTGCACCTGACGGTCGGGAAGATGACCACCGACGTGGCCGTCACCGTCGGCCTGGCGGAGAAGACCTTCGCGGACCTGTCCGACGCGGCCGCCTGGACCTCGGCGAACGACCGCGCCCCCGGTGGCTCGGTCACCCCGGCCGACGGCCACGACGGCGCGCCCGGCCTGGCCCTCACGTACGACTTCACCAAGTCGACCGCCACCCGCGGCCAGTACGCCGTGCCGCCGCAGCAGATCCAGCTGCCCGGCCAGCCGCAGGCCGTCACCATGTGGATCAACGGCGACGGCAACGGCGAGTGGCCGCGGCTGCAGTACCGCACGGGCGCGGGCGTGACCGCCAACCTCGACGGCCCCTTGATCACCTGGACCGGCTGGCGCAAGGTCGAGTTCCCGGTGCCCGTCGGCACCCCCTACCCGATCACCTTCCAGCGGGTCCGGCTGCTGGAGACCAGCGCCGCCCGCTCGTACACCGGCAAGGTGACCGTCAGCGACCTGCGGGTCAAGGTCGCCCCGGACGTGGAGCTGCCCGTGCAGCCGAAGGTCGCCGACCCCGTGGTGGTGACCAACGGCACCGTCGACGGCCGTCCGCTGCGCGTCGCCGTCATGTCCGACGCCCAGTTCGTCGCGCGTGACCCCAACAGCCCGCTGGTGGAGGCGGCCCGCCGGACGCTGGCCGAGATCGCCCAGGCCAAGCCCGACATGCTGGTCATCGACGGCGACTTCGTCGACGAGGGCTCGCCGGCCGACTTCAAGCTGGCCCGCACCCTCCTCGACGAGTTCGACGCCCGCACCGGCGGCACGATCCCGTGGCACTACGTCCCCGGCAACCACGAGGTCATGGGCCCCGGAACGCCCGTCAACTTCAAGGCGGAGTTCGGCGACACCACGTCGGTCTTCGACTCCGAGGGCACCCGCTTCATCACCCTGGACTCCTCCAGCGGCACCCTGCGGGGCGGCGGCTTCGCCCAGCTCCAGCTGCTGCACGACCAGCTCGCGGCCGCGGCCACGGACAGCTCCGTCAGCGGCGTCGTGGTGTTCGAGCACCACCCCACCGAGGACCCGCTGCCGGACAAGGCCAGCCAGCTCGGCGACCGCAAGGAGGCCGCGCTCGTCGAGCAGTGGCTCGCCGACTTCCGGGCCGACGGGCACAAGTCCGCCGCGTTCGTCGGCGGTCACGTGGGCGCGTTCTCCGCGTCCTCGATCGACGGCGTCTCCTACCTGGTCAACGGCAACTCCGGGAAGAACCCGGCCAGCACGCCCGACAACGGCGGCTTCACCGGCTGGACGATGCTGGGCATCGACCCGACGAAGGGGAAGGTCCCGGACGCGTTCGCCGTCCCCACGCGTGACTCCGACGCCTGGCTGCGCGCCGAGGTGCACGTCCGCACGGACGCGGTGGACCTCACCGCGCCGGGCACGCTCACGGTCGGCGACCGGGCCGAGGCGTCGGCGACGATCACACAGGACGGCACGCGTGTCGTCCCGGTCGCCTGGCCCGTCAGTGCCTCGTGGACCGGCTCCCGTGTCGAGATCGCCGGCCGCACCGAGGGCGGCTCCGCGGTCGTCTCCTACGACCCGGCCACCGGCGACCTCACCGCGCTCCGCGCCGGCACCGCGGTGCTCCGCGTCACCGTCAACGGCATGACCACCGAGCGCACCATCACGGTGGGCCGCCGCTGATCCCCGTCCCGGCGACGCTCTGCCGCCCGCCGCTCTCGCCCCGCTCAACGGCGCGAGAGCGGCGGGCGGTGCCGTGTGATCCCGAAGTCCACACTGTCATGCACCCGTCACATATTGGTCTCGACCTTGGCCTGAACCGCGTTGTCCGCCGTACCCGGCTCCGCCAAGCTGATCCGGCGTCAACCGCGCAGAGCTCTCTGCGCCCACAGGGGAGGGTCATTTGATGAGACGCAGGATGATCGCGCTCGCGGCGGCGACGACCGCACTGGCCGGGCTGTTCCTCGCCCCGGCACCTTCGGCGTCCGCGGCTGCCACGTCGTGCTACGGCAGCGCCAAGGCCATCAACGGTACCGACGACAACGGCCACTGGCCGTCCGGCGGCTCCACGTACACCACGTCCAACTGCAATGACATCAACGTCAAGATCACCCGCACCATCGATGTACAGACATGTTTCGCGCCCTCCAGCGGCGGCTACTACTGCAACGACTGGCGCACCGTCTACGCCAACACCTGGGGGCTGGCCGCCACCGATGTGAACGACGGCACCCGGTTCTGGCTCCTGTTCACCAGCACTGACGTGCACGGAGTCGCCGCGTACTGACCGCCCGCCCGGCTCCGGCGCCGCCAGCGCGCGCCGGAGCCAGGCGCCCGAAGCACGCCTCTACCCGTCCCGGCCCTGCCAGGTCGTCACGCAGGCCTCGTTGCCCTCCGTGTCGGCCAGCACCCAGAAGGACGGGGCGCGGCCCGCGGACACGAGCCGGCCCCCGGCCGCCAGCGCCGCCTCGATCCGCCGGGCCGCCTCGTCGTGCGGAAGGCTGATGTCGAGGTGGATGCGATTGCGCTGCGGGCGCGGCGCGTCCATCTGCTGGAACCAGACGGCCGGCCCCTGCCCGACCGGGTCGACCAGCGCATCCTCGGGACCGTCGGCCCCCGCCTCGTCGGTGTAGCCGAGCACCGCCTTCCAGAACGGCCGGATCCCGGCGATGTCCAGCGCGTCGATCGCGATCTCCAGGAGCTGCACCGATCGCGGTGCCCCCGCACCGACGTCGGGACCCGTCGCGAATCCGGCCGCACGCAGCGCGGCGGTGATGCGGCGTGCGAGGTCGACGTCCCGCGGGGTGACCGCCGCATGCGCCGTCGACTGCAGGGCGAGCAGCACCCGCCCGGGGCGGACGTCGACCCGCAGATGAAGGTCGGCGTCGTCGCCGCACACCGCGACGGCCTCCGCCGCCAGCCCGGCCCCGCGGGCCATCGACCCGGCGGGGACCGACGTCTGCAACGTGCCCAACACGTACCGCCACCCGAGGTCGTTGACAGCGTCCGAGGCTTCCTGCCGGCTCAGTTTCCGCTCCATGCGGGCATCCTCGCAGCCGGCGAGGCACCGGGGGCCGCACCGGCCGGGTTCGCCACGTCGCGCGGGACCACCGGGCGGCTCCGCGGTGGACGGTGTCGGGGCAGGTGACGGCCGCCTACACGTTGACGGGCGTCGTGTGCTGGACGCCGGGACGCGGAACGATGCCACCCGCGTCCCCGCCCGCGGCGGCTGGGATGGGGCCGGTCCCAGTGCGGTCGAGGGCGGTCTCCTGGAGACCGCCCTCGACCGTGCTGCAACGCTGCGGCCGCACTGCGATCAGTGCCACGGTCGAGCGATCACCAACCAAGGAAGATCGGGCTTGACGCCCTGTAAAGGGTCAGCGTCCCGTGACCGTGTGCCGGTCCTTCGTGCGCTGGACCAGCTCACGCAAGGCGGCCATTGGCTTCCCTTCGGCTTCGCCGGCCGCGATACAGGCCATCAGGTGGGCTTGGTCCTGTGCGTTGACCTTGCCGCCGTGGTGGTAGCGGTTGAATGCCTGGAGGTCGAGCGGGAGCATCGCGTTCTCCCATGCCGCGAGGGATGCGGTCAGCGTGGCGTCGGTCGTCTCTGCCGCTGCCTGTCGGCCCAGTTCGCCGTGGTAGCCCAGCGCTTGGATTTCCCTCACCGCGGCGAGGGCGAGGTCCCACACCTCCGTGTGCTGGTGGAGGTCCTTCAGGGGGACCCAGTCCACGAGTTCACAGGCGGCGAGCACGGCGAGCATGGGGTTGGAGTTCACCGCCAGTTGCCCTGCGGGAGCGACAATGCAGCTGGAGACACCGCTGGCGTTGTAGATCTCCGTGAAGGAGTTCGCCACCTCCGGCGCACTGTCGTCGACGATCATGCCGGGACCGAAGCGGTCGGCGTAGGCGATGTCCGCCTGAGCCAGCAGCTCGGGATCGGTGGAGGAATCCCCGGGCAGGGTCAACGCGTGCGTCGGGTAGCTGTGTATTTGGGCGTAAGCGCTGGTTACCTGGTTACTGGGCAGACCGGTGATCCGAAGGAACCAATTGCGCAGGCCGAAGAAGACCGTTCCGAGGACGATCTTGGTGTCCGTGCCGTGCACTGCTTCGCCGAGCTGTACCACCATGGACCGAGCCGAATCGCTCTGTAGCGCGGCGCCGTCGAGGGTCACGAGGATGTAGTCGTAGCCGGCGCCCGTCACCTCCGACGGGCTGGTGATGTACGAGAATCCCGTGAACTCCCTGAGCTGGTTGTCGTCGTGGCTGTAGAGGATCTGGGGGCGATCCAGGTCCGCCCTCCGATGTGGACGGATGAGGAAGGTGATGTCGGCTCCCCCGAGACCGAGGTGGTAGCCGGCGACGACACCCATGGATCCGGCACCGATGATGAGGATGCGGGGCTTGCGTTGAGTGCTCACGTACTCTTCCCTTGCGATGGTGTTCTGCTGATCTTCTTCATCTGCAACACGGCCCCGATGTGCAGCAGGACCTGCCGGATGCCGTCGACCGTGGCGAACCTCCCCGAGGCACCGGGGATCCTCCCGGGGTTCCGCGCTCAGCCGAAGAACCGGTCGAACCGCTCGCCGGTGGCCTCCGGGTTGTCGAACCCGTAGGCATGCGAGGCGTCCGGGATGACATCGGACTCCACCTGCTCGGCGACCTGCCGCACCCCTGCGAGCAGTTGCTCCCGGAAGTAGCCGTGGTCGCCGTTCAGTGCCAGGACCGGCATGGGGAGCTTGGCCGTGAAGTCCGCGCGGTTGGCCTTGCCGTCGTCGATCATCCAGCTGTAGTGCTGGAAGCCGCCGCGGATACCGAGCGGGCCCGTGTAGTACGGCAGGTAGTGGGTGGCGCCGAAAGCCTCGGCGTCGGTACGTACCGAGGTCAGGCGATAATAGGGACTCAGGAACGCTTCCTCTTTGCCTTGCGTGAGGAATGTGGCGAGGTCGACCTGTGCATGGAATCCGAAGGTCCAGGCCCCGCCCGTGGCGGGATTCATCATCTCCTCGAGACCGAATCCCGGGATCAGGGTCTCGGACAGCACCAGTCGGCGCACCTCGCCCGGATGACGTGACGCGTAGGCATAGGCCACCATGCCGCCGACGTCCATTCCCACGAGGTTGATCGGCCCGAGTTCGAGGCGCTGCACGATCTGGCGTATGTCTTCTGCAACGTTGGCCTTGGCGAAAGTCCCGGTCTCGGCGGGATCCGAGGCTCCCATACCGCGTAGATCCGACGCCAGGACCGTGTATCCCCGCGAGGCCAGCAGTGGCATCACTTCGCGCCACACCGCCCAGGTGAAGGGAAAACCGTGAACAAGTACGACGGCGGGTCCCTCCCCGCCGATCACGTAGTGAATGCGCGTCCCGTTCACGTCCGCGTACTGGTGGGTGAAGCCATCCAGCCCGTCCACGGCGCTCTCGGGTGCCGGGCGGCTCACGGCAGTGGTCGTCATCTCAGCCTCCAGAAGGTCGATGGGGCTCAGGCTAAACATTGGAGTACGCTCCAAAGTCAAGCGAGCGATCCACGTAAGGCGGAAGCGCCACGACGGCACCCGGTGGGCGGTACGCCCACCCGCTACGATCTGTGAGCGAAAGCGCCCACGTGAAGGGAATGGGAATCCGATGCTGATCGGAGAATTTGCCAGGAAGGCCGGAGTGTCGACCGACACGATCCGGTTCTACGAGAAGCTCGGATTCTTCTCACGGAACCGAAAGGGAAACGGCTACAGAATATATTCCGAACAAGACCTCGAGATGGCGGATCTGATCTCGTCCGGAAAATCCATCGGCTACTCACTGCGCGAGATCCTCGACTTCACCAAAGAGCTCTCGGACGGCCCCGTGGATCACGCGAGAGCTCAGGCCAGCCTGCAGGACAAACTCGAAATAATTGACGCCAGAATCGCTTCACTGAGAGGCACGAAGAAACTCATCAAACAACAGATCGAACACTGTCGCGCGGTTGAAGCCGCCGAGAAACTCACTGCCTTGTGATGCTCAATCTGTGATGTCGTCATGGCGGTGCGGAGGTGAGCCCGGTTCCGGTGAGGCAGCCGTCGAGGACGTGGTGCGTTCCGCATCGGTGCGTTGCTGCTCCCCGGTCACCGTCCCCGCCGTCCCCGCCGTCCCGGGATGCGACCGGCCGGTCTTCGCCGGGGGCAGCAGACCTTCCCCGGAGTGAACGGGAATTCCAGCCAGAATTCGGGAACGAGCATGACCGACACTTTTCCATCCCGCGAGGAGTGGACCGCCGGGGGCAGTCGCCGGCCCCTCCCCGGATTCCCGCATGTGATCTTCGTACGGCAGGACGGTCCCGTATCCGGCCATCCCGTGACGCTGCTGCACGGGTTCCCCACTTCCTCGCACGACTGGGCCGCCGTCGTGCCTTGCCTCGTGGCTGCCGGGTGCCGTGTGACGACCGCAGACTTCCTCGGTCTCGGTGAGAGCGACAAACCGGCTTCCCATGACTATTCGGTTTTCGAGCAGGCCGACCTCGTCGAAGCCGTCTGGCGGCTCACCGGCCGTGAGGCGACTGCCCTGGTCGCCCACGACTACGGGGTGTCCGTCGCGCAGGAACTGCTGGCCCGGGAACCCGCCAGGGTGACTTCCATGACGTGGCTCAACGGAGGCATCTGGCCGGACCTGCACCATCCGATCCTCGAACAGAAACTCCTCTCCAGCCCAGGCGGTGAAGAGGTAGCGCGCCATGTGGACGAGGAAAAGTTCACCGCGGCCGTCAACCGCCTCATCGGCGAACGGCCTCTGCCGGCTGACCTGCTGCACGACATGTGGCTCGGAGCACGTTCCCGCGACGGCTTGAGGATCCTGCCGTCGCTTCTGAACTACATGCGGGAACGCAGGGAGAACGGCACCCGCTGGACCGGGACACTGCGCACCTACGAGGGCGAACAGCGCTTCATCTGGGGACCGGCCGACCCCGTCAGCGGCGCACACGTGATTCCCCGTATCCGCGAAGTCGTACCCCACGCGGCGCTGACCGTACTGGACAAGGCTCCGGCCGTCGGCCACTTCCCCCAGGTGGAAGCGCCCGAAGTCGTCGGCCCGCTCCTCGCCGACTCGCTGGGACGCCGCGCCTGAGCGTGTCTCGACCGTGGACTGCCCCGTCGAGGGTGCGCCCGCCGCACGGTGGAACCCAGGACACATCTGATGACACTCGTCGCGGCGATCATCATGTGCCCGAGGGCGTGCCCGTGAGCGGCTCCGCGCGGGTGCGCCAGGCGATGCCGACCGTAACGGCTCACCAGAACAGGCAGTTCGGGTCGGCCCATGAGGTGCTGGTCGCCACCAGGTAGGCGATCTCCGCGGTAAGGAATTGGGGCAGGCCGAAGGCAACCCGTCGGCGGTTGCGTCCTTGGAAGTGGTGTAGCGGGGTGGACCTGATCCGGGGGTTTGCTCCGGCGTACGGGTTGGTGCCCGCATAGACAAACGGCCACCGG